>NZ_CP102267.1:3716136-4016590 GCF_025148125.1 Blautia wexlerae DSM 19850 | reverse complement strand
TTGAGAAAATCCACAAAATGGACGAAGGCTCAGCCGCCCGAACCATTGAAGTGCAGGTAGACAAAAACGCCACATTATATTACTATCCACAGCCGGTGATTCCTTTCGCACAGTCAGCCTTTGACAGCAAGATGACTATCCATCTGGAAGACGAAACCTCCCGTTTATTCCTGCTGGAGATCATCTCCTGTGGTCGAAACGCTCATGACGAACGTTTTCAGTACCGCAGATTCTCCTCAAAAGTCCTGTTGTACAGAGGAGACAAACTGATTTATCGTGATAATACCAGCTACGAACCGGACAAAATGCCCATGGAAGGAATCGGAATGTACGAGGGCTACACACATATGGCAAACCTGTTTCTTTCTAAGATCTGCAGCAGAGATGGTGAAAGTTGCAGTCAGGAATCCGGGAGTGTAAAGTCAGCAGATTCAGCAATCAATCTGGAACTTCAGGAAAAAATCTGGCAGATCCTTGATGAAGATTCGGAAATAGATGGAGGCGTTACCCGTCTCACAACCGGAGATCTGGCGTTGAGAATCTTCGGTTATCGTGCTCAGAAACTGCAGCAGGTAGCGGAAAAAATCAAGAAATTATACGAAAAAGAACAAATATAAAAAATGGCGGGAAATCCCGCCATTTTTTGTGCTGATGTATAGAATTATGTCGCTGAGGCGACCCGCCGCAGGCGGAGAATCATTGAGCATCCCTTAATTGCTCTACAACGCTGCATTTCGCTGCGTTGTCATACATCATGCAAGGAATCAGCCACCCCAGCAGAAGAAATACCGGAATTGTCAGCAGGACAGGCAGAATGGTGAATTGATACTCAAAGAACCAGAACATACTGCCCAGCATTTTTCCTGCAAGAGGTCCCACCGCCAGCGACAGAATAAAGGCCACTGCTACGGAGGACATTGCGTAAAACAATCCCTCGTAGATCAGCATGGTTTTGAGCTGCCGGTTCGTCATTCCTACAGCCTGAAGCACAGCAAATTCACGGCGGCGGGAAAGAATACCGGTCATCATGGCGTTGAAGAAATTTAAGAGTCCCACCAGCCCGATGATAGCACAGAGGATACCACCTATCAGAAGGAACATCTGCCGGAACTGAGCAAATTCAGAGCGAGCCGTGGCCTTGCTTTCATACATCAAGGGCGAAAACTCACCGGCAGTGAGCTTCGATAGATATTGCTCTGCTTCGGCCTCGTCCGCTTCGTCCGCTGTGTCGAACAGGTAGAGCATCGGAATGGCTGCACCACCGCTGTCCCTCTGTGCGGTGTCCACAGACAAAACTGCATCATAGCCAACGCCGCTATAACGATAACTCATGGAATTCGGAAGTTCTACCAAGGCGCAGACCGTGTACTCTACATCTCTGGCTCCATACAGTTTTTTCTGACGGTACTCCTCCGGTGTATCTTCGGTGCGGAGTTCTCCGGTGCGGCTGTCGATATATTTCACATCATCCGCATAGGTAGCCGTGATCGTGTCTCCCACCTTGGGGTAGTATTCAGGATTGAGCAGATTACCGTAGTCATCTAAGGAAACCGCAATGGCAATGGCGTTATTGTCCGGCTCCAGCATAGGAGAAATATCTCCGTCGAGCACTTGCAGCTTGTCAAACAGACTGTTATCCAGAGCCTCGATTCTGGTATCTCCCATCACCATATTGCCCCGGTGCTCCATGCGGCTCATATGGGTGTCCAACTGCTCGGCGCTTTCGTACCTTGCATAGTCCTGCCGCAGAGCATCCTCCGTCATCCACAGATATGCGGGTTTTCGCACAGCATATCCCGTGCCGGAAAGACTGGCCTTTGTGTTTGCTGCGATCTCTCCGATCTGTTCCGGCGTGATGAATTCATCTGCTGGGTTATAACGAAAATAGTCGGGAGTGCTGACGATAAAATCGGCGCAGGTCATGGCGGATACATACTTCTCCATGCTGAAGCCGCCCACAAAGGCACACAGCGCATTGAACAGTGTCACCGACAGTGCCAGAGACAACACCACCAGTACCGTCTTTTTCTTGTTTCGTACCAGATTGGCAAAGGCCATCTGATGGAGCTTTGCTCCTCGGATGCTGCGCCGTTTTTTCTTGGTCTGCATCACATCCGTATATTTGGTAGCCTCCACCGGAGAGACCTTGGCTGCCATTTTTCCGGGCTTGGAACAGGACAAAAGCACCGTCAACAAGGCGAACAGCATAGAACCAAGGAAGATCACAGGCGAAGTGCTGATGGTGGTGATGCCTGTATTCAACTGGATGGAGTGCAAGACAACAGGCATCAAAACAGCGCCGATGCCGTAGCCCAGCAGCAGCCCCGCCGGAATGCCGATCAGACAAAGCAGAAGTGCCTGCTGGCGAATGATGCGTTTGAGCTGCCGGGGCGTTGTGCCAATGGTTTTCAGAAGTCCGTAAAACCGGATATCCCCCGCAACAGAGATCTGAAAAATGTTATAGATGATAAGATACCCCGTGAAAATCACCAGCAGCAAAAAAGCTGCTATGGCGATCATCAGCTCTGGATCGAGCTGCGATTCCAGCTGGGATGAGGTATATCCCCAGTTGACGCCGATCCGGACGCTGTTGGGATCAGTATAGCTGTCCCATGTGTAGCCAAGATCGGTATCCACCTGCTCCATCTGCCCTTGAATGTTTGTGCCGGAGGTCAGCATGACATTCAAATCGGTGCGGAAAGGCTGTAAACCTGTTTTCACTGCCTGCGCTTCGATGTCATCTGCGTAATCACGGCTGATGTTGATGTAATGAACAGGCATTAGTTCATCATAGTCCCAATAGCCCACCAGCGTAAAGGTATCTGTTACAGTAAAGGCGGTTTGATCCTTGTCCGTAATGGAATAGGAAACCGTGACCTCGGCGCCCAGCTCCGGCGTTACGCCAAGCAGCTGCAACGCTGCCGTATCCATGGCTACCTCTTTGCCGCTTTCGGGCATCCGTCCGGTAGTAGGGGTGGCATAGCTCCATTTAGTGCAGTTGGCATCCATGTAGCTGATCTCTGCCGGTATTTTGGCAAAGACCCCCTCCGCAGTGATACCGATTACCTTCCGTGCCCCCGTAGCCTTTACCTTTGGGTGGGCAGCGATGCGTTCCGCCTGCTCGGGGGAAACATCCTTAAAGGTGCCATGCGCATAGCCGCCTACCTGCCGAAACTGGTAGGTTTCATAGCTGGCGTTCAACGACAAGACAATGGTGAACATGGAGGTAAATAGCAGCGTGGTCAGCGCAATGGCAAAAATAGCGATCAGATTGCGGCGACGGTTCGCATAAAGAGATTTTAAGCTGAGCTTTCGAATACATTTTCTGTTTTTGACATTCATCGTAGCCACCTCCCGTTAGTTCTGGGAGACGATCCGACCATCTTCGATACGGATAATGCGGTCTGCCATCTGCGCAATTTCTTCGTTGTGAGTGATCATTACGATTGTCTGGGCGAACTTTTGACTGGTGACTTTCAAAAGGCTCAATACATCCTGGCTGGTTTTGGAATCCAGATTGCCGGTGGGTTCATCTGCCAGAATGATAGCGGGTGCTGCCGCCAGCGCACGGGCAATGGCTACTCGCTGCTGTTGACCGCCTGAGAGCTGATTGGGCAGCGCATCCAGACGATCATCCAGCCCAAGTGTCTGTACAATCTGCTGTACGAAATCCTTATTGACCTTGCCACCGTCCAGCTCAATGGGTAGAACAATATTTTCATACACATTCAGCACCGGAACAAGATTATATGCTTGGAACACAAAGCCGATTTTCCTGCGGCGGAAGATGGTCAGCGCTTCCTCCCTCAGGGAGAAAATATCCTGTCCGTCCACCATGACCGTGCCACTTGTAGGGCGATCCAGCCCGCCCAGCATGTGCAGCAGCGTGGATTTGCCGGAGCCGGATGTGCCGACAATTGCAACAAATTCGCCCTTCTTTACACTTAAATCAACTCCATCCAACGCATGAACTGCGTTATTGCCGG
This sequence comes from Blautia wexlerae DSM 19850, assembly GCF_025148125.1. Taxonomy (NCBI): domain Bacteria; kingdom Bacillati; phylum Bacillota; class Clostridia; order Lachnospirales; family Lachnospiraceae; genus Blautia; species Blautia wexlerae. The sequence goes on along the minus strand of NZ_CP102267.1, from coordinate 4,012,604 downwards.
AGCCATAAATCTTTCTCAGGTTTTTTGCCTGTAAAACTTCCATAAATGAGTACCTCCATGAAAAAATCTGTATGTATGAAAGGAAATGGTCCTTTGATACATACAGATTATCGCATAGGAATCTTTCCACATTCTTTCCGGCGGAAAATGAAATCTAACAGTTTTGATAGAATTGTTGTTATTTCGGCAGAAATATGGAAAACGTACTTCCTTTTCCCGGAACGGAAGCAACCTTGATATAACCGCCCTCTCCGGATATGATCTGTCGGGCAAGGTATAAGCCAATGCCGACCCCTTCTTGTTTCTGCACACTATTTGAGCGGTAAAAGCGAGCAAATATCTTCGCTTGCTCACTTTCCGAAATGCCTGTGCCAGTATCCGATATATCGATCCTTTCAAACAGTTCATAGCTTACAGCAGAAATCCTGATTGTGCCATGCTCTGTATATTTGATGGCATTGTCTACGATATTAGCCAGCGCTTCCGCTGTCCATTTGAAGTCGAATACAGCAAAAGCATTGGTATCTTGCAGTTGCAAAGACAATCCTTTTTCAGAAGCCTTGGCGGCATATTGTTCTACTACGCTTTCAAGCAGCGGCTGCAGCGCTGCTTGCTGAGGGGAGAGTGAAATGATCCCATTTTCCAGTCTGGAAAGCTTTACGAGAGAATCGATCAAAAATCGCAGCTTTTCCGATTGTTTGTACAATGCCTCCACATTTGCCTTCGTTGATGCAGGCAGAGTTTCCTCCATCAAAAGCTCGCTGTATAACAGCAGGTTTGCAATCGGCGTTTTTGTCTGGTGGGAGATGTCCGCAATCAAGGTTTTGATTTTGTCTTTTTCCTGCGCTACATTTCGATAAGATGCTTCTGCGGCGGAAAGATAGTGCGCAAACTTCGTTTCCAATGCAGACAGCTGGCTTTCATCAAAATTGGTTTCAGAAAAGGAACCGGTCATGGCAGCGTCCAGCATCCTTTCGATTTCTTCCATCGTTTTTCTGGCCTTTCTCCGCTCCCATAATACAACAGCTGCCGCCGCCAGAAAACACAGCAGTATGATCACAATGCCGGTTTTATTCATCTTTTATCACCCAGCTATAACCGATTCCATAGACGGTTTTAATGTACTTTTGTGCACCAAGCTTATCCCTCAGACGCTTGATTGTAACGGACAAAGCATTTTCATCCACATATTCTGCGCCATCTGTCCAGATCCGGTCGACAAGGTCTCCACGGGTCATGGTTCGACCACGATTTTCAACAAGCAGACGCAGTAATTTTTGTTCTGTTTTACTCAATTCCACTTTTGAATCTCCCACATAAAAGGTCATAGCCTCAAAGTCAAAGTGAAATAGATCAATATGGATCGATACATTTTTATGGTTTGACGCTTGCTTTCGCAGTTGGGTATTCACCCTTGCCCGCAAAACCGAAAGAGAAAAGGGCTTGGTAATGTAATCATCAGCGCCCCTCTCCAGTCCGTCTACGATGTCCAGATCGGTGTCATTGGCAGTCAGCAGAATAACAGGAACTCCGGGCATGTTTTCCTTGACTTCCCGGAGCAGCTCAAGCCCACTGCCATCTGGCAGATTGATATCCAACAGGATTAGGGATACACTACCGCAAAGCAATTGCTCTCTTGCCGCTTTTAGATCATGGCAGGATATAATCTGACGGTCATCTGCTTTCAATGCTTTACTTAAACCCTGATTCAACCCTATATCATCTTCAATAATCAATAATTGTTCCATGTATCTCACTCCTTCGTTATTCAAATGCCACCATCATTTCCTTGGGCAATTTTTTTCGTTTCGTTTTGGATTTCTGTTTCAGCCGGACAGCATGAATAGCACCTTCGGCAACCAGAAGTTCCCAGTCATATCTGGAGTTTTTGATTGTTCTGTTTTATGTGGCAAAGATTGATAAGAAAGCTATAAAAAAGAGGTTATGCGCACATCACATGTGCATAGCCTCGCTCCATTCTTTCTCCCTGAATCCGGTAAGTACAAAGTCATCTCCGATTACCAGAGGCCGTTTCACCAGCATTCCATCTGTAGCAAGGAGTTTCAGCTGCTCATCTTCAGACATATCTTTTAACTTATCTTTTAATCCCATTTCCTTATAGATCATTCCGCCTGTATTAAAGAATTTCTTCAGTGGAAGACCACTTTTTGCGTACCATTTCTTCAGTTCTTCGTAAGTAGGATTTTCTTCTTTAATAGCCCGTTCTTCATAATTGATATTGTGTTCGTCCAGCCATTTCAGGGCTTTCATGCAGGTACTGCATTTGCGGTAAACTAAAACTTTCATAGACATTCTCCTCGTATAGATTTATCGTAACTATTTACAGGTAATTACTTCCTCCATTATTGTTCCAGATAGATATATCATAAATTGGAAAGGGCGATTTTGCAAGAGAATGTTATGGAAGAATTGTAAGGTTCAGGTTTTCATGTTAATATATCCATATACAAAAGAAAAAACAGTTCCAGTTCCCCGGAGAGGAGAAATCATGCGTGATGAGACGAAGATGGACGTATATACGTCCGGAGTGACTGGCGCGGAGTATGATGCAGGAATGAAACAACTTATGAGCAATAAGGAGATTATCATTCCCATTTTGCAGATGACAGTGCCGGAGTTTAAAACGTGCTCACAGGAAGAAATTCTACAGTGCTTAGACATTTCTTCTATTACAAAAGATGATTTCGTAAGTGATATACCAAATGTAGAAAAGGATCTGAGATTAACAAAAGAAGACAGTGAACTCTCATCTCTTGTGGAGAAACTGGTGAGGTTTGATATTCGGTTTAAAATAATAAATCCAAAGTTATCTACAGAGAAAATAAGAGTGAATTTACATATTGATATGGAAGCGCAGAAAAGCTACCGTCCAAGTAATCCGTCATACCCTATATTAAAACGTGCAGTATATTATGTGGCCAGAGACCTTTCATCTCAGTTAAGTACTATTACGCAGACTACAGATTATTCAAAGTTGGAAAAATGTTATTCCATATGGATCTGTGCAGAGGATGTGCCAAAGAAACTGCAGAATACATTGACGGAATACTCTTTTTCGAAGAAGGATATTATAGGGGTAGCAGATGAACCTGAGGAGGATTATGATCTCTTAACAGTAATTATAATCCGACTGGGAAAAGAAACAGAAGAAAAAGGAATATTTGATTATCTGAAAGGGCTTTTTACTGGTGATATAAAGAGAATACAAAGATATTCACATATAGAATGGTCAGAACCATTTCAGGAGGAGGCGAGCAAAATGACAGGATTTGGAGATATGATTTATGAAAGAGGAATACAGCAAGGAATGCAACAAGGAATACAGCAAGGCCGTCATGAGGGAATGATTCTGGGGGCTCTCATGAGTGGAAAAACTCCAGAAGAAGTTTCGAAGATGTTGAACTTGCCTCTGGAAGAAATAAAAAAAGTTCAGGAACAGCAGATGACTGTGAACAAGTAGTGAAAGTAAATTACAGATATAAAATTAATTGGGAACTGGGAGCATTAATCAAGCTAATCATAAAAGAGGCTATGCACATTATACGTGCATAGCTCCTTTTGCGTTGGTATTTATGCATTGCGAATATCTGCCTGAAATCAATTTTCTGATTTTAATGCGTCTTCCAGGAATTTCACCGCATCTCTGACACAGTCATCACAGGAGCGGATTACCTTTCCGGTTTCCACACCCTTTAAGTCTTTACATATTACAGTTCCATTCTGCTGTTTAAACTGATTCATGACAGAGCGGACAGTCTGAGAGGTTCCGGCTTTGTCCTGGTTAATAAGTCCAGCTACAACTGCAGCACCGGAGATTGCTCCGCATGTACCGGCCATAGTGCCAAGACCTGCACCGAATCCCTGTGTGATCTTTTTGAGTGTATCCTCATCCATAGATGCCTCTTTACAGAAAGAACAGGCCACAGCCTGTGCACAGTTATAGCCGTTATGTTTCTTTTCTACTGCTTTTTCACATCTTAAATTTTTCATATATAAAATCCTCCTGTGTATAAATTTTAACCGAATCAAGTAAGTCCCCTGCTTGACTTGCGAAAAGTAATAAGCAGTGGGTGGGGACTTGAAGATATAGTTTATGATAGCACCTTGAACCTGTTTTTACAACCTTCACAAAAATTTTCAATTTACAAAGATTTTACTTTAGCGTGGTTTTACATTTAACTTTGGATTTCTATAATAGCACTTGTAAATGAGGCAACAAGTTATAAAACATAAAGATATTAAAAAGGAAATGAGCCTTTCACTTTATATTAAAAACATGGCTCATGGGAAGAGGAGAAAATTATCATGAAGAAAAAAATCGCAACAATCCTTACAGCAGCAGTTATCGGAGCAACAGCTTTCACAACAATCGTAAGTGCAGCAAGCGGAGACATCACAGTTGTATCCCGTGAAGATGGTTCCGGTACACGTGGAGCATTCGTAGAACTGTTTGGAATTGAAGAAGAAAAAGACGGTGAGAAAGTAGATATGACTACAGATGAAGCAAGTGTAACAAACAGCACATCTGTTATGATGACAACTGTTGCAGGTGATGAAAATGCAATCGGTTATATCTCACTTGGTTCTCTGGATGATACAGTAAAGGCAGTTAAGATCGACGGTGTAGAAGCTACTGTAGATAATGTTTCCAATGATTCTTACAAGATCGCACGTCCATTCAACATCCTTACATCTGATAAAGAAAGCGATGCAGCAAAGGATTTTGTAAACTACATTATGAGCTCTGACGGACAGAAGATCGTAGAGGACAACGGATATATCAAAGAAGCAGCAGATGCTAAGGCTTATGAAGCAGCAGACGGAGTTTCCGGTAAAGTAGTAGTTGCAGGTTCTTCTTCAGTAACACCGGTTATGGAGAAACTTGCAGAAGGCTATGAAGCAGTAAACAAAGACGTAACTGTAGAAGTTCAGCAGAGTGATTCCACAACAGGTGTAAACATGGCAGCAGAAGGAACAGCAGATATCGGTATGGCATCCCGTGACCTGAAAGATGAAGAGAAAGACCTTGGTCTTACAGCTACAGTTATCGCAAGAGATGGTATCGCAGTTATTGTAAACAAAGACAATGATGTTGATGAACTTACAAGCGATCAGGTAAAGGCTGTATACACAGGCGAGACTACTACATGGGAAGATCTTGCTAAATAATGTAACAGATTTAGTTTCAGAGCAGTTCGCCTGTGAATGAAATAGTACAGCAGGCGGGCTGTTTGCATGTTGAAAATCATATTTTCAGAATCACTGTAAAAGTGACAGGTTATGATTTTTGATACAGGGAAAGAAAGGTGTAATGAATGAACCACTTTAAAGAAAAAGCAATGAAATGTGTATTTCTGATCGCAGCCTGTACTTCAGTGTTGGCAGTGTTTCTGATCTGTGCATTTCTGTTTGCAAATGGTGTCCTGGCTATCGGGAAAATCGGTCCGCTGAAGTTCCTGCTGGGAACAAAGTGGAAGCCGTCAAATGATATTTTTGGAATCCTTCCAATGATCGTAGCAAGTATCTATGTAACTGCAGGTGCCATTCTCCTGGGTGTGCCGATTGCACTCTTTACTTCTGTTTTTATGGCACGTTACTGCCCGAAGAAAATTTACAGACCATTGAAATCAGGAATTGAATTGATGGCAGGTGTACCTTCTATTGTATATGGTTTTTTTGGCCTGATTCTCATTGTTCCTCTGATCAGACAGATTTTCGGCGGAACAGGAACCAGTATGCTGGCAGCCTGTGTTCTGCTTGGAATGATGATCCTGCCGACTATCATCGGAGTTACGGAATCTGCGATCCGCAGCGTACCTGAGAGTTATTACGAAGGTTCACTGGCACTGGGAGCAACCAAGGAGAGAAGCATCTTTTTTGTCATGCTTCCGGCAGCAAAATCAGGTATTCTGGCAGCAGTAGTACTTGGAATCGGTCGTGCGATCGGTGAGACAATGGCAGTTGTAATGGTTGCAGGTAACCAGCCGAGAATGCCACAGGGAATCCTGAAAGGTGTCCGTACAATGACTGCAAATATCGTCACTGAGATGGGTTATGCAACAGGTCTTCACAGAGAAGCTCTGATCGCAACAGCAGTTGTGTTATTTATCTTTATTCTTATCATTAACCTGAGTCTTTCTTTACTGAACAGGAGGGCAGAACATGCAAATTGATACAGCAGCGGCAATTGATTTGTCCAAAGAAAAAAAGCAGAATGAGTCTTCTTTCTCAGATCAGATGAAGGCATATATTAAGCATCCGGGATCAGGTGTTCTTGCATTGCTTACCCTTTTAGGTGCAGTCCTGACATTTGCATTACTGTTCTTTCTGATCGGATATATTCTGGTCAAGGGCGTACCGTATCTGTCAACAGACTTGTTCAGTTTAACTTATAATTCAGAGAATCTTTCCTTACTTCCTTCTCTGATCAACACATTCATCCTGACGGTTGTTTCACTTGTAATCGCAGCACCGCTGGGAATCTTTGCAGCCATCTATCTGGTAGAATATGCGAAAAAAGGAAGTAAGCTTGTAAATGTGATCCGTATTACAGCAGAAACACTTTCAGGAATTCCTTCTATTGTATATGGCCTTTTCGGTATGCTGTTTTTCGTAACAGCACTGCATTGGGGACTTTCTCTTCTGTCCGGTGCTTTCACATTGGTAATTATGATTCTTCCTCTGATCATGCGTACTGCGGAAGAAGCCCTGAAATCTGTTCCTGATTCTTATCGTGAAGCCAGCTTTGGACTTGGAGCAGGTAAACTTCGTACCATCTTCACCATTGTTCTGCCATCAGCAGTACCTGGTATTCTGGCAGGTGTGATCCTGGCCATCGGACGTGTGATCGGCGAAACAGCAGCCCTGATTTATACAGCAGGTACAGTTGCAGAGGTACCGAAGAACTTGATGGGTTCCGGACGTACTCTGGCACTTCATATGTATGTGCTGTCAGGTGAGGGCCTTCATATGAATCAGGCATCTGCAACAGCAGTTGTTATTCTGGCATTTGTTCTTGTAATCAATTTCCTGTCCGGAGCAGTTGCCAAACGAATTGCGAAAGGATAAGAAAAATGAGTGGAAATGAAAAAATAACAGTTGAAAATATGAACTTACATTACGGAAAGTTTCATGCGCTGAGGAATATAAACATGGCAATTCCGGAGAAAGAAATCACAGCTTTTATCGGGCCGAGTGGCTGTGGTAAATCTACACTTCTGAAATCTTTAAACCGTATGAATGACCTTGTTGAGGGATGTGTGATCACCGGTAAGGTACAGCTTGACGGTGAAGATATTTACGGAGATATGGATGTGAATCTTCTGAGAAAAAGAGTGGGAATGGTATTCCAGAAGCCTAATCCTTTCCCTATGAGTATTTATGATAACATTGCATATGGACCGAGAACCCATGGAATCCGTTCCAAGTCTAAACTGGATGATATTGTAGAAAAATCTCTCCGCGATGCGGCAATCTGGGATGAAGTAAAAGACAGATTAAAGAAAAGCGCACTGGGTATGTCCGGTGGTCAGCAACAGAGACTTTGCATTGCCAGAGCACTGGCAGTTCAGCCGGAGGTACTTCTGATGGATGAGCCTACATCCGCACTTGACCCTATCTCAACTTCCAAGATCGAGGAGCTGGCGATGGAGTTAAAGAAGGATTATACCATTGTTATGGTAACTCATAATATGCAGCAGGCTACACGTATTTCTGATAAAACAGCTTTCTTCCTTCTGGGAGAAGTAGTTGAATTTGATGATACTGATAAACTGTTCTCTATGCCTTCTGACAAGCGTACAGAGGATTACATTACAGGAAGGTTTGGTTGATTATGTCAAAGTATTTCGAAAGACAGCTGGAGGAACTGCACGTTCAGCTTATCACACTGGGAAGCTATTGTGAGAAAGCAATTTCATTCTCTGCAAAAGCAATCCAGAAGGTGCAGAATGAAGAGATTGCCCGCCAGGTTTTTGAGACGGACAGAGATATTGATGCCAAAGAAAGAGAGATTGAGAATCTGTGCCTGAGTCTTCTGCTTCATCAGCACCCGGTTGCAAGAGATTTAAGAGAGATATCTGCAGCATTGAAGATGGTTTCTGATATGGAACGTATCGGTGACCAGGCAGCAGATATTGCAGATCTGTCTTTGTATGTTGCAAAGAATACTACTGCGATTCCGGAGACTATCACACAGATGGCGGAGGACACTGTGCGTATGGTAACTGAGAGTGTGGATGCTTTTGTAAAGAGTGATCTGGAGTTGTGCAGAAATGTCATTGACAGAGACGATGTGGTGGATGATGCATTTAATGAGATCAAAGAGAAGCTTGCAGATATGATTTACGGAGGAAATCTGGATGCCAAGACAGGGCTGGATCTTCTTATGACTGCAAAGTACTTTGAACGTATTGGTGATCACGCAGTGAATATTGCTGAATGGGTAGAATATTCCATCACAGGACAGCACAGAAATAATGAGCATCAGGATTATCTGAATAATTAATTGAATAGAGAAAGTCTCTGATTTTGAATATAATTATTTGGAAGCAGGGCTTTTTATATCCGCAGGCGGGAACCGTTTGCGGATATTTGAGTTATTATATATCTCAATCGGAGACCGATATCTGCCTGAGGTATTAAATAAAAAGGGGAAGTGAAGAGAAGTGACAAAAAAAATCTTTAAATCTATAATGTTTGTATGTGCATTGGTTCTGACTGTGGGACTGGCTGCTGTAATGGGAATCCTTTACAGCAATTTTGACGGACAGATGCGCAAAGAGCTGTCTAAGGAAGCTGCTTATCTGGCATATGGTGTGGAGCAGCAGGGAACAGATTATCTGAAGAATGTAAAGGATAAGAGCTCAAGGATTACTTATATTAATAAGGATGGAACTGTGCTTTTTGATAATAAGGCTGATGCAGATGAAATGCAAAATCATAAGAACAGAACTGAATTTCAGAAAGCAGAGAAATATGGTGCAGGAGAATGTTCCAGGTATTCGGATACACTTTCTGAGAAAACAATTTATTATGCACTGCGTCTGAAGGATGGAACTGTGCTGAGAGTTTCAGGCACTCAGGATTCTGTGCTGGCACTGGTTGAAAATCTTCTTCTTCCCTTATGTGGACTCTTATTTCTGATGCTGATTCTATCAGGAATCATGGCATCTGTGATATCAAAAAGGATCGTAAAACCTGTGAATGAGCTGGATCTGGAGCATCCGGAGGAGAATAAGATTTACGAGGAGCTTTCTCCGCTTTTAGGTAAAATCCATAAACAGAACCGGCAAATCCAGAAGCAGCTGGAACTGGCAAAACAGCAGCAGGAAGAATTCTCTCTTATTACAGAAAATATGCAGGAAGGTCTGATCGTGATTGATAGGTATACCATGATTCTTTCTGCCAATTCCAGTGCATGGAATCTGTTCCGGGTAGATAAAGTATGTCAGGGAGAAAGTGTTTACTGTCTGGATCGTGCGGAAGATTTCAGACATGCGATCGAGCAGGTTCTCAGCGGAGAACATGCGGAACTGATATTGAAATTAAATGGAAGCGATATCCAGTTGATTGCCAATCCTGTGGTACGTGGACAAAAAACAGAAGGTGCTGTGATCCTGCTTGTGAATGTGACAGAGAAGCTTGAGAGGGAGAATCTGCGGAGAGAGTTTTCGGCAAATGTCTCTCATGAGCTGAAGACTCCTCTGACTTCTATTTCAGGATTTGCGGAGATCATGCAGGGCGGTCTGGTGAAATGTGAGGATATTCCCAAGTTTGCAGGGCGTATTTATAAGGAATCCCAGAGACTGCTTCAGCTGGTTGAGGATGTGATCCAGATTTCCCAGCTTGACGAGGAAAAAACATCCTACACCTGGGAACTGGTGGATGTTTATCAGGTTTGTAAGAATGCCTTTGAAAGTCTGAAGGAGAAAGCACAGAGCATGAATGTGCATCTTTATATCTGTGGGGACAGTATGAAGATGGAAGCAGTTCGGACACTTCTGGAAGAGGCAGTTTATAATGTCTGCGATAATGCCATTAAGTATAACCGAAATGATGGAAGTGTAAGCATTTTTCTGACTCAGACTGCACATGAGATACAGATTGTAGTCAAGGATACAGGTGTGGGAATTCCAAAGGAAGATCAGGATAGAGTTTTTGAGAGATTTTACAGAGTGGATAAAAGTCATTCCAAAGAGATTGGAGGTACCGGACTGGGACTTTCTATTGTGAAGCATGCGGTCAGCACTTTGAATGGAAGTATTGTGCTGAGAAGTGAAGAAGGAAGTGGAACGGAAATTACTATGAAATTTCTGAAAGTGCATAAGGAATAAAATAGAATAGATACAGAGGGGATGTCAGTTTGACAGCCCCTCTAAATTATACCGTAGAAAGAACCTTTTTATTTTTTTCGATATTCATTGGGGGTGCAGCCGACCACATCTTTAAACAGTTTGGAAAAGTAGGAATAATTTCCATAGCCGACTTTCAAAGCAACTGTTCCAACCGGGATGTCAGGGTTGAGCAGAAGCTCTTTTGCTTTTTCTAACCGATAGGTGGTGATGTAATTGATGATAGAGGTCTGCGTTTGTTTTTTGAAAAGTCGTGCCAGATAATCTGGATTGAGATAAACCATATCAGCCAGCATGGTACGTGAGATATCTTCGGAGTAGTGCTGATGGATATAGTTGAGTACAATATCAACGACGGAGTCTTTTTCGTTGACGAAGCTATTGTATTCTACGGCGCGTTGTATCAGATAGCGCAGATAATTAAACATATATGGTACAGCGTCCAGAGATTTTGTGATCAGTTCGTCTCTTTCTTCTGAAGAAAATAGAGTGTGTGCTTCGATTCCGTTTTTATGTAGATAGGAAAAAACAATTTGTTCGATATCAAGTCTCAGATGCAGAAGAAAATTTTTGGTGATACCACTGGCCTGAATGTATTTGGACAGGTAATTTTCGATATTCTGTAAAGCTGCGTCTGCCTGTTTTTGTTCCAGAAAAGTATTGATTACTTCCAGTGATGGAGGGATGTAGGAAGTTGTGCTGGGAACAAAATCTTGCAGAAAAAGTGGTTTATTTACGGAGTTAAGGTTGGATTCTCTCATTTCACGTAGTCTGGTAAGAGTTTCAGGCAGTTCTGTCAGGGAAACCTCTGGTGCAATGCCGCATGCAATTTCACAGTGCAGAAAACTCTGAAGATTTTTGAACAGTGTTAGTAGATTTTCTGTAAATGGCTGACGGATTTGTTCCAGTTGCAATCCAGAAAGTATGACAACGTATTCAAAGGTGTTCAGTATCACTATAGACTCATAGAGAATGCAGGATTTCTGAAAGGTTTCGGCTGTAATATTCTGGAAAGAAAAATCTACCATGGAAGACTCCATGGGCATTATCTGGCCGGAGAGTGGATAAAGCCGGAACAAAACAGGAATGAAGAGGTCATCTGCTGTATAGGAAAGATCTTTTTTTCTTAATTCTGTTTCAAGAAGAGAAGGTTCACGAAACAGAGTGGTGGCAAAAAGTTCTTTCCAGAATAAATCTACAATATAGCGGTAATTATCTTTCCATTTCTGACTGTCTGCTTTTGTCTGGGTGAGCGCAGCATTCTTTCTGACTTTAGAAACTGCTTTTTCCAGAATATGGGATAAAGTATCAAAGTCTATAGGTTTTAGCTGGTAATCGAGGGAGGACAGTTCGATAGCTTTTTTTGCGTAATCAAAATCCGCATAGCTGGTCAGGAAAATAAATTGTATTTCTTTTCCTGATTCCCGGACCCAGGAAAGAAGATCAAGACCAGAACCGCCGGGCATTTCGATATCGCAAACACAGATATCGATGGAGTTTTTTTCTATGATTTTCTGAGCTTGACGGATATTGAAAGCAGTGAGTACTTCTGTGACTGTTAGTTGCTCCCAGTTTATTTTTTTCTCAAGGGCCGCTACAACAAAGCGGTCATCATCAACTAATAATACGTTCATAAAACTTTCCTTTCATAAATTAGGCAGAGAATTGGATCAGACTGCAGGGAGAAGGATGGTTACGCAGGCACCCCCAGATGGGAGGTTTGAGAAAGTAATGACCGCTTCTCCCTGACCGTACAGCAGATTCAGACGTTGGATGGCATTGGTAATTCCAATACGGTGACCATTTTGAGGTTCCAGAGGAATAGCAGAATTTAGGGATTGCAGGATGTCTTCCGAGAATCCGCATCCAGTGTCCATGACCTGAATCTGAATATTTTCATGTGAATTTCCGCCGGCAGTCATCCAGGCGATGTCTGTGCGTATGATTATGGGTTCATCAAAAGTATTGGAGTGTTTGATGGCGTTTTCTATAAAGGTCTGGATCAGAATTGGTGGGATTCGTATGTTTTCTGTACCTTCTTCTGCGTGAATTTCATAGGAGAACGTATCTCCGTAACGCATCTTTTGGATTTCCATATAATTTTTTATATGTTCCAGTTCATTTTTTACAGGAACAAGATCCTGGGTGTTCTGGAAAATATATCGAAAATAGTTGGAAGTAATCATAGACATTTTCATGATCTCTTCGTAAAGCTGCGTCTGTGCCATACTGTAAATGGTATTCAGACAGTTCAGAAAAAAGTGAGGACGTATCTGTAGCTGAAGATAATTCATCATTGTTTTTTGTTTTTCCAGTTCTTTTTCGTAAATGTCAATTTTCAGTTTTTTGATCTGGCGCATCAGATTTTTGAACTGGGAGTTCGCCTGCTCAAGTTCGAGAAGATTGGTGTCTTTTAAATTGATGGTTTCTGCAGAATCATCCAGATGTGCCAGATTTTCTAAAAAGAGTTTGATCGGAGTCAGAACGTGTTTCTTCATATAGAAAATGGAAGTAAACAGGATAACTGCGACCAGAAGGACTGCCAGTGCAAGAATAAACTGAAGCAGGATTATTTTTTCATAAGCCCTGAATTTGCTGAGAATAATCTGAGGATAAAAAGCACCCATAATCAGAGCACCGCTGATAATCAGATTATTTCCCTTATTATAGGTCTCGTAAGAATCGGAATTGCTTTTTCTTGAAAATTCAATATGGTGTTGCTTCAGCAGTTCTTTATTAGTAAGTACGGTTCCGTTTTGCGAGGTAAGAGAAATGAAACCGTCTTTTTCTTTAATTATGTTTTTTAGTGGCTGAATGATATTGTCAGCAGGAATAAAACAGCAGGCGTAGTGGGAGCCTGTATGAAAGGATTTGTAAAAATATACGTTCTTTCCGAGCATTAGTACTTCCCAGGCATCCGTGTAGAAACTTGTTTTGGGCGCAGTTATTTTTTGGATCAGATGCTTGTTCAGCAGTACGAGCTGATTCTGAGTAAGTGTCTGAAAAATTTCTGTAGGACGATACATCCGTTCATTCTCTGAATTATATAGAAAAATCTGATATCCTTTTTCAAAAGATTCCAGAAAAATATCAATATTATTATGAACTCGTTCTGCGGATGAAATGAATTCCAGTTTGTCCTGTGTTTCCAACAGAGTATCTGCATCGTCATTTTCAGTCAGGAGCCGGATTAAATAGCGATTGATGGAAATATGTGCGGTGTCGATTTGCGAAGCATAAAGGGATGTTGTATCTTGCAGGGACTGAATACTTTGGGAACGCATGGAAAAAATGACAAAACAGCTGATCATGATATCCAGGATTACAACCGGAACCAGCAGAAAAAACAAAAATTTTATGACATGATCAATGGAGTATCCGGCAACACGATGTCTGGAATACATATAAATACCTCCTGAAATATTATAAAATCATTATGATGAAAACAATTATAACAAAAATCCGATAAAAAGATAACAATATTCCGACCTTTTGATACAACAAAAGAGACAAGCTATGAAAAAAGAAATCGGATTTCGGAAAGTGTGAGGTCGTTATTTTACTATTAAAATACTGGAAAATCTGTATAATGAGAAACATCAGACAGAGAGATGTATACATCAAAAAAAATTAAAAAGGAAAAGAATTGAGGTAAAAGGATGAATAAGAAAGTGATTGCAGCGGGAATGGCTATGGTACTGGCTTCTATGGGGCTGACTGCCTGTGGTGATTCCGGTTCAAAAGAGGCTAAAGATTCTTCTGATGAGACTTATACAGTTACAATGGCTTATATTGGAGATAAGGAGGAAGATACAGATCGCATCGAGAAGAAAATCAATGAGATTATGAAGAAAGATATCAATATGGAACTCGATATCGAACCGATCAGCTGGGGTGCCTATGCGGAAACAATGAAGCTGATTCTATCCGGTGGAGAAAAGATGGACATTGTACCAATCCTGGTGGAACAGGTTAATTCCATGGTGAATGCGAAGCAGGTTATTGACATGTCTGAATATATCGACAAATATGGCAATAATATTAAAGAACTGCTTGGTGATACTGCGAAAGCAGCAAATATCGGAAATTATGTATACGGTGTGACAACAGGACGCGAATGGTTCTGCCAGTCATCTGTTATTATGCGAAAAGATATTCTGGATGAGTGTGGAATTGATGTATCTTCTATCACAGATTATAAAGATTTGACTGACGTTTATGCAACTGTGAAAGAAAAATATCCAGATATGGTCATGATGGCAAGCAATAACAGTGCAACACCGGATACCAAATATGAAATGAATGATACACTTACTGATGGATTTGGTGTATTGATGGATCATGGTCAGGACACGACAGTTGTAGATTATTATGAGACAGATGAATATAAAGAGTTTGTAGAAACAATGTATGACTGGCAGCAAAAAGGTTATTTGTCCAAAGATGCTGCAACCACAACAGAGAGTGCGGAGAATCAGGTAAAAGCAGGTGCCGCTTTTTCTTACCTTGCACCAAACAAACCAGGATATGATACCCGTGCCGCTTTACTTTGCGGAACAGAGATGGAGATTGCTCCGATTTCCGAACCATGGGCTGGCACTGCACAAATTTCTTACCTGACTTATGGCATCAGTTCAAGTTCTGCTGATAAAGATAAAACAATGCAGTGTCTGGATTATTTATATGGAAATGCAGATATTCTGAACCTGTTGAACTGGGGGGAAGAAGGTGTTGATTACGAAGTTGTAGATGCTGAAAATAATATCATTAACTATCCGGATGGAAAAGATGACAGCAACACGTATCATCTGGCAGAAGGATGGCAGTTATTTGACCAGTTTAAAATGCATATCTGGGAGGGTGATTCACCAGATATCTGGGATGAAACAAAGGCACTGAATGAGAGTGCAATCAAATCAAAAGCATTCGGATTTACCTATGATTCTACAAGTGTTGCAAACGAACTGGCTGCACTGAGTAATGTAAAAGCAAAATATGCAGCTGCTCTTGGTTCTGGTACAGTAGATCCTGAAGAAACACTTCCGAAATTTATTGAGGAACTGAAGAAAGCAGGAATTGAGAAAGTGATCAGCACCAAACAGGAACAGCTGGACAAGTGGCTGGAAGAGAATAAATAACACAGACAGGGGATGCCGCTATGCATCCCCTGTTATATTCCAGATAATTGAAAGGAAAATTTATGAAAAAAGCAAAATTTAAAAGATGGGCACCGCTTTATCTGATGATGGCACCGGGGCTGATTTATCTTTTTATCAATAATTATATGCCGATGGCAGGACTTGTGGTTGCTTTCAAAAATTACAACGTGGTAGATGGAATCTTTGGCAGCCCATGGGCCGGTCTCAGCAATTTTACTTATCTGTTTAATGATGCGTGGACGATTACAAGAAATACGTTGCTTTATAATATTGTATTTATTATCATCAACCTGATTCTGGGAATTGCATTTGCCATCTTTATCTGTGATATTCGGAGCAAGGCATGCAAAACAATTTATCAAAGTGCAATTTTACTGCCGTTTCTTATGTCTATTGTAATTGTAAGTTATATCACTTTTGCCTTTTTCAGTGGGGACAATGGAATGCTGAATAAGACAATTCTTCCGTTTTTCGGGAAAGAAGCAATTAATTGGTATTCAGAATCCAAATATTGGCCTGTGATCCTGGTTATCGTAAATACATGGAAAGGTGTAGGATATGGATGCCTGATTTATATTTCCAGTATTTCCGGAATTGATCCTTCTTTTTATGAGGCTGCAGAACTGGATGGAGCTTCAAAGTGGAAACAGATCCGATACATTACACTTCCATCGATCATGCCGTCTGTAATCACTTTGACACTGTTAAACATTGGAAGAATTTTCTATTCTGATTTTGGATTATTCTATCAGGTTACACAAAATTCCGGTCAGCTTTATGATACCACCAATGTAATCGATACTTATGTATACAGGGCACTGCTTCAGTCCGGAAATATCGGAATGGCTTCAGCGGCAGGCTTTTATCAGTCCATTGTCGGATTTGCCTGTGTACTGCTGGCAAATGTGGTTGTGCGCAAATTAAGCCCTGAAAATGCAATGTTCTAGGAGGTAAAAAATGGTTAGAAGCAAAAGTGCAAAAAGATTTGAACGATTGGCACATACGGTCATGATACTGGTTACAATCTGTATTGTATTGCCGTTTATCTTGTTATTTATGTCATCTATTACCTCTGAAAGTGCTCTGGTTAGAGATGGATATTCCTTTTTTCCAAAAGAGTTCAGTATTCATGCCTATAAGTTTATCTGGGATAATGCTGCAAATGTATTCAGGGCATATGGAATTACAATACTGGTCACTGTAATAGGAACCAGTATTAATGTGGCAATGTCTGCATTGTTGGCGTATCCGCTTTCCCTGAAAAATCTTCCAGGAAAAAGAATCCTGAATTTCTACATATTTTTTACAATGTTATTTAATGGTGGACTGGTTCCTACATATCTCATGTATACAGGAATTTTCCATATCAATAACACACTGCTTGCATATATTGTGCCGGGACTTCTGATGAGTGCCATGAATGTTATGCTGATTCGTACATTCTTTGCAACCAGTATTCCGGATGCACTTTTTGAAGCAGCTCAGATTGACGGTGCAAGTCAATTCCAGATTTTTTTCAAAATTGTATTGCCACTGGGTAAACCCATTCTTATTGCCATGGGTCTGCTTTCCGGATTAGGATACTGGAATGACTGGACAAATGGTCTGTACTATATTAGAGATACGAAGTTATATGGCATTCAGAACCTTCTGAATAAGATGATTTCAGATTTGACAGCACTGACACAGAATGCTTCTGGTGCGTCAACTGTTGCAATTGCAGATATTCCATCTGCATCTGTCAGAATGGCAATAGCGTTTGTTGCAATGCTACCGATTTTATGCCTGTATCCGTTTTTACAGAGATATTTTACCAAAGGTATCGCGCTTGGTGCCGTAAAAGGCTGAAGATGTTTTGAAGGAAAGGTGGATTATTTTCCTGTAAATATTTAGTGTTTTCAGCAAAGATTTTTTCTGATAAGATGGGGAATAGAAAGTATTGGGGAAAAACGGTCGGAACGATCATTGCATCGCTTGAGAGATGTTGTTCTCAGAAAGAAAGGATAAAACATGAACGATTATAAATTGGATTTAGAGAAATATGCAACACTGGCGAGACAGGCAGCCGCAGAGGGATGTGTACTTCTGGAGAATGAGAAGCAGGCACTTCCTTTGAGAGAGGGAGAGAGTGTGGCTGTTTTTGGCCGCATGGCATTTCATTATTATAAAAGCGGACTTGGTTCCGGCGGTCTGGTGAATACGAGATATGTAGTGGGAATTCTGGATGCGCTGAAGGAGTGTAAAGAGATTCAACTGGATGAGAAACTGCTGGGTATTTATGCAAACTGGATTAAAGAGAATCCTTATGATGAAGGTCAGGGATGGGGTCGTGTTCCATGGTCTCAGAAAGAGATGGAAGTTACAGAGGAAATGCTGGACTGCGCACGTAGCAACGATGTTTCGCTTATTATTATAGGAAGAACTGCAGGTGAAGATCAGGATAATAATACGAATCCGGGAAGCTATTGTCTGACGGAGACGGAGGAGGATTTGATCTGCCGGGTCTGTGAGGTGAGTAAGTGCACAGTTGTGGTGCTGAATGTTGGAAATATTATTGATATGAGTTGGGTGGAGAAATATCATCCTCAGGCTGTGCTGTATGCATGGCAGGGTGGTCAGGAAGGTGGCAATGGTGTGGCTGATGTGCTGACCGGTAAAGTGTGTGCATGTGGGAAGCTGACAGATACCATTGCTGAGAGGATTGAGTATTATCCGTCTACGGAGAATTTTGGTGATCCATATAAGAATTATTATAAGGAAGATATTTATGTGGGTTATCGTTATTTTGAGACATTTGCGAAGGATAAGGTGCTGTATCCGTTTGGATATGGTTTGTCCTATACGAATTTTGAGACAAAGGCGGAGATTTTTAAGAATACTGAGGATGAACTCACAGTGGCTGCGACGGTTACCAATATCGGTGATGTGAGGGGCAAAGAGGTTGTACAGGTTTATGTAAAAGCACCGCAGGGTAAACTTGGAAATCCGGCAAGAAAGCTGATCGGATTTGCAAAAACCCGGGAACTGGCACCGGGTGAAAAAGAAGAACTTGTTATCATCATTCCCAAATATGATATGGCCTCTTATGATGACAGTGGAGTGACAGGACACAAATCCTGTTATGTTCTGGAAGAGGGAACTTATGAAATTTTTGCAGGCAGTGATGTAAGAAGTGCGAAATCAGCAGGAATTTACAAAGAAGAATTACGTGTAATAGAACAGTTACAGGAGGCATATGCACCGATTGAGAAATTCCGGAGAATGAAAGCCGTTCTGAGAGCGGATGGAACTTATCAGGCAGTAACAGAAGAGGTTCCTGTCCGCACAGCAGATCCACATAAACGCAGAGAGGAAAGAATGCCGAAGACTCTGGAGTATACGGGAGATAAAGGCTATAAGCTGGCAGATGTACTGGATAAAAAAGTTTCTATGGATGAGTTTGTGGCACAGATCAGTGAGGCGGATCTGATTGCCATGTTCCGCGGTGAAGGAATGTGCAGTCCAAAGGTCACTGCTGGAACTGCAGCTGCATTTGGCGGTGTGACAGAGTCTTTGAAGGCTCTTGGAATCCCGGTGGGATGCTGCGCGGATGGGCCGTCAGGGATTCGTATGGATTGCGGTACGAAAGCGTTTTCTCTGCCAAATGGAACTTTGCTGGGCTGTACTTTTAATACGGAGCTTGTGGGTGAGCTGTATGAAATGACAGGGAGGGAACTTCGACTAAATAAGATTGATTCCCTGCTGGGACCAGGTATGAATATTCACAGGAATCCACTGAATGGTCGAAATTTTGAATATATTTCTGAGGATCCGCTTCTCACAGGAAGAATTTGTGCGGCTCAGGTGAAGGCAATGGCTAAATCCGGAATTGGAAGTACGATTAAGCATTTCTGTGGAAATAATCAGGAAGTGGGACGAAGTACTTCTGATTCTGTTATGTCTGAGAGATGTCTGAGAGAAATCTATCTGAAGGGATTTGAGATTGCAGTAAAGGAGGGGGGTGCACGTTCTGTAATGACTACTTATGGAAGTGTAAATGGGCTCTGGACTGCAGGTAGCTATGATCTGTGTACAACCATTCTGAGAAAAGAGTGGGGATTTCAGGGTATTGTCATGACTGACTGGTGGGCGAAGTCCAATTATGAGGGTCATCAGGCAGAGGTAACTGCGAAAGCTCCTATGGTAGCTGCCCAGAATGATATTTATATGGTAGTGAGTGATGCGAAGTCCAATCCGGAGAATGACGATGTGGAGGAAATGCTTCATGCAGGAAAAATTACTGTGGGAGAATTGCAGAGGAATGCAGCCAATATCCTGGGATTTCTGTTAAAAAGTCCTTCTGTTTTATTGTTGACAGACAGAATATGTAAAGAAGAACTGGAGGCTATGAATACAAAGGAAGAGGACGATGTGGATGCCGGAAGTCTGGTAAGTATTGAAAGTGATTCGGTGACACAGAAAATTGTAATTGACGGTGCATTATTACATCCTGCAAAGGGAAAGGCAGATGTGATTGCTGTGACTAATGAGTTCATGGGTGATTTCACAATGAAGTTTACTTTGAAATCTGATCTTGGTGAGCTGGCTCAGCTTCCGGTTTCTGTATTTTTGGATAATATTCATAAGATGACTGTTTCAGTACAGGGGACCAATGGAAAATGGGTAGAAGAAAGCCGCATCCTGAATATGGGATTTAGTCATAATCACTATATCAAATTTTATTATAGTGCGGATAATCTTGAAATTAAAGAAATTGTGCTGATTCCGAATAGGTAAGACCAATTTTAGGAACGCTTGCAAAACTATATTCTTTATGGCATAATTATGAAAATACTCAGAACCTGCGAAAGATGAGTGATAATTGCTTTATAAAAGTGGTTATCTGTGGACTTTTTTAATGCGGAGCGGGCTGTTCAGAGGAAAAGTGTTACTGATGATTAGAACAGTGTTAAGAGTGATGAGGAAAAGATAATATGTCAGGTTTTACAAAGGAAATTATTGCAAAGACTTTTACAGAATTGCTGGATGAAAAGCCCATGTCTAAGATTACGGTGAAGGATATCGTGGAACGATGTGGTGTAAACAGAAATACTTTTTATTATCATTTTAAGGATATTCCGGATGTAGTGGAGTTTATTTTGAAAAAGAAGTGGGATGAGATTCTGGAACACCCACAGGACAGAGCCTCTATTCTGGAATGTATGGAAGAAATGGCAGATCTGGTGAGAAATAACAGAAAGGTTATGTTTAATGTTTACAGATCAGTGAAAAAAGATACGTTCCTTTTTTATATGAATGAGATTTCCAACTATATTATTATGGAATATTTTCGGAAAAATGCAGATCAGTTTGATCTTGATGAGGGAGAAATCCGGATTCTGATTCAATATTATAAGTGTCTGTTTATGGGATTTCTGATGGAGTGGCTGGATAATAATCTGAAATCTGATTTTGGAGAAGAAATGCGTCAGGCTTCCCGGCTTTTTGAAAAGCACCCGGAGCTACATGCGGTATTGAACAGATCAGAATAGAGTGAAAATACCTGTTGTTCCTGATATTTATTATAGCAATTCTCTTAAATGTATTATCTGAGAGAAGCGTTATAGGTAATTCCTTTAATTTTCATATTATACAAAATTAAGCTTATGTCTGTTTTTTGGACATGGGCTTTTTTTTGTCTATTTATTGTTAAAAAAATCACAGCTATAATAGCAGCCATAAAGAGATGAAAACAAGAGCCTGACAGTCACAGGTTCGGGTATATTTCAGAAGGGAGGAGCAATAGGATGGATGCACTGAAGCAGTTAAAATTAGCCAAGAATGGTTATATTATTATGTCTGTATTATTTATGGTTCTGGGTGCCTGTCTGATTATCTGGCCGGATTGTTCGATGGCAGTTTTCTGTACAGCAGTAGGGATTATGCTTATTGTATACGGATTGATAAAGATTCTGGGATATTTTTCCAGAGATATCTATTGTCTGGCATTTCAGTTTGATCTTGCCTTTGGAGTGCTGCTGGCAGCAGTAGGAATTATTATTATAGTACGCAGGAACGTAGTGGTGAATCTGATCTTTGGAATCTTTGGACTTCTGATTCTTGCGGATGCATTATTTAAAATTCAGATGTCGATAGATGCAAAGAAATTCGGGCTGAATCTCTGGTGGAGGATTCTCCTGGTAGCGATTCTGACCGGTGTTCTGGGATTTTTACTTTTGATAAGGCCGTTTGAGGCAGCAGAGATCATGATGATCCTGGTTGGTGTTTCGGTTCTGTTTGAGGGAATTCTGAATCTTTGTGTGGCGATTTACACTGTAAAAATTATTAAAAACCAGAAACAGGATATCATAGATATGGATGAATATTGATAAAATAATAAAAATATACCTGATACACAGGTGTTTATATATATATCACATCACAACAAGGAGGAGCAATCACATGAAATTAATGGACAAAGCAAAACAGGCTGCACTTGCAGCAGCAGTTAAGACAGGTCTGGGTTATCTGGAGAAGGACCCGGAAGTAAATATACCGAAACTGATGGAACTTGTAGATAAATTTGTACCGGATGGCTGGTATGAGTCACAGAGAAATGCAATCCGTAATGCAATCCAGAATAAGGACAGCAACTGGTATAAACTGATCCTGAGGATTTATGAGCTGGATCCAGGAGTACGTGAAGCATTCTTTACAAACTTTATTATCAATGCCAGCTTAAAGGGAAGTGCACTTCAGGAAGAAACAGCAGAAGAGAACAACTGTAATGTTCCATGGGCAATCCTTCTTGATCCTACAAGTGCCTGTAATCTGCACTGTACAGGATGCTGGGCAGCAGAGTATGGTCACAAATTGAATCTTGATTTTGACACCATCTGTTCTATTGTAGAGCAGGGCAGAAAAATGGGAACTTATATGTACATATATACAGGTGGTGAACCGCTGGTACGTAAGAAAGACCTGATGCGTATCTGCGAGAAATATCCGGACTGCGAGTTCCTTTCCTTTACAAATGGTACACTGATCGACGAAGAATTCTGCCAGGAAATGCTTCGTGTTAAGAACTTTGTTCCGGCAATCAGCCTGGAAGGTTCTGAGGAAGCAAACGACGGACGTCGTGGAGAAGGTGTATATCAGAAAGTTATGCATGCAATGGAACTTCTGAAAGCTCATAAACTTCCGTTTGGTGTATCTACCTGTTATACTTCTGCAAATGTGGACAGTGTAAGCAGCGAGGAATTTTTTGATCACATTATTGACTGTGGTGCGTTATTCGTATGGTTCTTCCATTATATGCCGACAGGCAATGACGCTGTAGTAGAATTAATGCCGAATCCACAGCAGCGTGAGAAGATGTATCACAAGATCAGAGAGTACCGTTCTACAAAAGCTATTTTTGGAATGGATTTCCAGAATGATGCGCAGTATGTAGGAGGATGTATTGCAGGAGGAAGACGTTACCTTCATATCAATGCGAATGGTGATGTAGACCCATGTGTATTTATCCATTATTCTAATGCAAATATTTATGAAAATACTCTGCTGGAAGCATTGAAGAGTCCGATTTTCATGGCATATCATGATGGTCAGCCGTTTAATGAAAATATGCTTCGTCCATGCCCGATGCTTGAGAATCCGCAGAAGCTTCGTAAGATGGTTGAAGAATCCGGTGCGAAGTCTACAGATTTGCAATCACCGGAGTCTGTGGAGCATCTCTGTGCGAAGTGTGATGCTTATGCAGAGCATTGGGCACCGAAAGCAGAGGAATTATTTCCTGTAAAAAATAAGTAACTTAATAATAAGAAAAAATATTAACTCAAAATTTAGCCAAAGTTATCAGAGAAAGTTCCCTGTCCGGTCATCCCCTGTCCGGATGGGGAACTTTCTCGTCTTTGAATAAGGGGACGCGCGAAACAGCATCTCTCTGTGGGTTCAGTTCCGGGGGCTAAGTAACTCTAAGGTGGAGAAAATCCGCTAAAAGCATGAAGAAAAACGCAAAACTCGCTCCGTTGCAAACTTCGCTCAGACAGGTTGCTGCTTTTCTTCATAACGCGGATTTTCTCCGCCTAAGAGTTACTAAGCCCCCTCCAGATTCACCCACAGAGAGATGCTGTTTCGCGCTGTTGATTGATTGTGGAAGGAAGTGTGTGAAGCATTTTATTGTTAAAAAATAACTTGCCTGAGTGTGCGACATGTATTAAAGTTATGGTGTTAACCTGTATGATGGATATGTAGAAGTTCTCGTAAATAATGTATTTAAGAGGATTGCTGTAGATTTTTTAGTATGAGAGAGTGAGTAGGGATGTTAAAAACTTTTTTAGTAGAGGATGAAGTTGTGATCAGGGAGATGATTAAGAAGATGATTCCCTGGGAGCAGTATGGGTTTGAACTGGCAGGAGAAGCATCTGATGGGGAGATGGCGCTGCCGTTGATATTAAAGAGCAAACCGGATCTTCTGATCACTGATATTAAGATGCCGTTTATGGATGGCCTAACGTTATGTAAATTGGTGAAGAAGGAGTTGCCGGACATTAAGATTGTGATTCTTAGTGGCTATGATGACTTTAACTATGCGAAGCAGGCAATCAATATTGGTGTGGAGGATTATCTGCTGAAACCAATTACTAAGAATGCATTTATTGAGCGTTTGGAGGAGATTCATAATCGTTATGAACATGAGAAGACGCAGAAGGAATATTATGAGAAATTCAAACTGGAGATGCAGGAGTATGAGAGGAATGCGAGCCGTGATTTCTTTGAATCTCTGGTGAGAGCGGACTTTGATCTGGAAGAGATTTATCGGAGAGCAGATCGTTTGAATCTTGATATTGTGGCAGAGGCTTATAATATTCTGATTTTTACACCGGATGCTTCAGACAGCAGTTGTAATTCGTCGGAAGGATATTCAGACTGGGAGGCAGAAGTACATAAGAAGATTGAGAATTATTTCCTCAGTCATCCGGTTGCGATGCTTTTCAGACATCAGGTGTTCAGTTATGCGATTCTGGTCAAGGGGCAGCGAGATACGATAAAGAAGAATACATGCGAATGTGTGGAAACAATTCAGAAGATCATGGAAGAAACCAGAGCAAATGTGGACTGGTTTGTGGCAGTCGGCGAGGAGGCAGACCGTCTGAGCAGAATTAAGCAGAGTTATCACACGGCTGCAAGAACTTATGCATTCCGTTATCTGTATGACGGGCATATTCTTTATTACAATATGCTTGAGCAGGTAAAGGAGAATTCAGCAGATACTTCAAAAACAGAAGCTGTTCAGCTTAAGAATGTGAATATCAATGCCCTGAATCCGGAAATCCTTCAGAAATTTTTAAGCAGTGGTCTGGAAGATGAAGTAGACAGTTTTGTCCATGATTATTTCCATGCTATTGGCAGGGAACCGATGAAATCACTGGTGTTCCGTAATTATGTGGTTTTGAATGTGCGTTTTTCTGTACTGTCATTTCTTAAGAAAATTGGATATGATGATACGGAATTGTCCAGAGAAGAGACAGATGATGTTGTGAAGAAGACAAGCCAGTCTACAGAAGCTTCTGTTGCATATGCAGAGGAAGTCTTGAAACGGGCCATTGCAATCCGTGATGAAAATGCAGGCAGTCAGAACAGAAGTGTGTTGAAGCAGGCAATAGATTTTATAGATGGACATTATATGGATGAAGAGATTTCTCTGAATAGAGTGGCGCATGCGGCGAATGTGAGTGCCAATCATTTCAGCGCGCTTTTCAGTCAGAATATGGGACAGACATTTATTGAGTATCTGACTTCGCTTCGCATGGACAAGGCAAAGGAGCTGCTTCGCTGTACTTCCAAACGTTCCAGTGAGATTGCAGGGGAAGTGGGATATAAGGATGCGCATTACTTCAGCTATCTTTTTAAGAAAACTCAGGGAATGACTCCGAGTGAGTATCGTAAGACGAGAGGAGAAGTCTGATTCATGAAGCAGAAACAGGAGAAGCTGGAAACAAAGATGAAGTGGATGCTTCTGAGCACTATGATCCCTATGACAATTCTGATCATAGTGCTTCTTGTTTTTTTCTGGCATTATACAAATGAATATAATCAGTTGTCTAATAATCTGGCGGTGAGTTCGGAATATAATGCAAACTATAGAAATTCCAATAATGATATGAGCTTTAAAGATGAAGTGGATATGGATATCTATTATGTGACTATCGGGCGAAAAGGTAAGGACGGGCTGCCGACAGAGCAGGTAGACAAGGCAATCAGTACTGTGGAGAGTCTGAAGAAAACCACATCAAAGAAGGAAAGCCTGCGTTCTCTGAAATATCTGACTAACTATCTGGAGAATCTTAAGAAACGGATGAATCAGCTTCTTGAGATAAAGAATTATCAGGAACGACAGGAATTTGTGGCAAATAATACAGAAATCCTGACCACGCTCTTTGAGAAAGAAATGCAGAATTATATTTATCAGGAGGCGACGGAACTGGTGCAGATAGAGTCTCAACTGGCTGGAAATGTACGTCTGACGATCATCACTATGTGTGCGGCGATTTTGGTTGCTACGGCTATTCTGTTGCGGCGTTCTTTCCGTCTGACATACAGCATTACCAAACCGATTTCTGAAATTCTCCATAATATTAAGAAGGTTGGAAAAGGAGAGTACAAAACTATTAATGTAGTATCTGCCGACAGTGTTGAAATCCAGGAGCTTGATGCCGGTACCAGAAAGATGGCAGGAAGGATTGAAGGGCTTCTTGAGAATGTGCGTAAGGAGCAGGAGGTACAGCATATGACGGAGCTGCAGCTGATCCAGGCACAGGTAAATCCGCATTTTCTGTATAATACACTGGACACTATTGTGTGGCTGGTGGAGGGTGGTATGCAGCAGGATGCAGTGGATATGATCACAAGTCTGTCTGTTTTTTTCCGCACTTCGCTTTCGAAGGGGAAGGATATCATTCCGCTGTCGGAAGAGAAACGCCACACATTGAGTTATCTGGAGATTCAGCAGTCAAGATACAGGGATATTATGGAATTTGAGATTAATATTCCGCCGGAACTGGATGAAGTGATGGTGCCGAAGCTTACTTTGCAGCCGTTAGCGGAGAATGCTCTTTATCATGGAATTAAGAATAAGCGTGGAAAAGGTAAGATTCTTATTGAAGGATTCAATCTGGGAGATGATATGATGCTGAGAGTGACTGACAATGGTCAGGGAATGACACCGGAACGTCTTTATGAAGTACAGGAAGCCATCCGCACCGGTGAACGTGCCGGGTTCGGACTTGCTGCGGTGTCAGAGAGAATTGCACTTTATTATGGTCCGGGTTATGGACTGAAGATTTCTTCTACAGAGGGAGAAGGTACGGTTATGGAAGTGTATATGGCGAAAAAAATTAACCTGGATAACAATTCAAGATAAACAAAGAAAAAGCTGCATGAAGTTAAGAATCTTAACAGATATGCAGCTTTTGTTATGTATTCAGGTGGATAAAGTCAATTATTTTATTGTTTATTCATATCCAATAACAGTTTTATGGCCTGCTGATAGAGACTTACGAAGGTCTGCCAAATAATGGAATGTATGAATTATGTCGACTAATGCTGAATTGTGCAAAGTGAATATAAAAGAAAGTTGATAATTTATTTCTGTATTTATAATGCACAATAAAAAATCCAACTTCCGCAATAAAAAAATAAACTTTGTATAAATTATGAACAAAATATGATAGAAGAATAAACTTTTTGCGGAAAATATTCTATGGAATTTTCCTGGATTTTTACTATAATAAAGACATCTTAAATGAATCGGGAGGATTTACAAAATGAAGAAAAAAATCGTGTCAGCTTTATTAACAGCAACAATGGTATGCGGTATGAGCGTTGTTCCGGCAGTGGGTGTAGCAGCAGCGGACGACACAATCACAGTTGGTTTCTCACAGGTAGGTGCTGAATCTGACTGGCGTACAGCTAATACAGAATCCATGAAATCCACATTCAGCGAAGAGAACGGATATGAATTAATCTTCGACGATGCACAGCAGAAACAGGAAAACCAGTTAACAGCAATCCGTAACTTCATCCAGCAGGAAGTTGATTACATTCTTTTAGCTCCTGTAACAGAGACAGGTTGGGATACAGTTCTCCAGGAAGCTAAAGATGCTGATATTCCTGTAATCATCGTAGACCGTATGGTTGATGTATCTGATGACAGCTTATATACAACATGGATCGGAACTGACTCCTTACTCGAAGGAAGAAAAGCAGCTGAATGGCTGAATGCATACACAACAGCTAAGGGAATCGATGCAAAAGATGTTAACATCGTTGATATCCAGGGTACAATCGGATCTACAGCTCAGATTGGACGTTCTAAAGGCCTTGAAGAAGGTGTTGACAACTATGGATGGAACTTACTTGCTCAGCAGTCCGGTGAATTCACACAGGCTAAAGGACAGGAAGTTATGGAGTCCATGCTGAAACAGTATGACAATATTAATGTTGTATACTGCGAGAACGATAACGAAGCATTCGGTGCTATCGATGCTATCGAAGCAGCTGGTAAAACAGTAGGATCTGATATCGCAAACGGTGAAATCATGGTTATGTCTTTTGATACAACAAATGCTGGTTTAACAGATACATTGGCCGGCAAGATCGCATGCGATGTTGAGTGTAACCCATTACACGGACCACGTGCAGAAGAACTGATCAAAGCTCTTGAAGCTGGTGAAGAAGTTGAAAAACTGAACTATGTAGATGAAGAAATCTTTGCTACAGATGATACAGTTGATAAAGTTAAAGCTGTAAACAGTCTTGATGAAGAGGGCGAATATGACGTAACACCTATCACACAGGAAATTATTGACGGACGTGCATACTAATTTTTGACAACATATAATAGACGTGTAATAGAAGAAATATAAACAATCCGGAGCGTGGTTCATAATTCGGAGAAACCCGGATTTATGAATCACGCTCTCTTTATGCCGAAATGATTTACAGATACCCGCTTTGCTGAAGCTTTTCAGTAAATGAGGGGTAAACCAGTATAGAAAGCAGGTGGAAAGAATATGGAACAAAATGTAGTATTGGAAATGCATGATATAAGCAAAAACTTTACAGGAGTCCGTGCCCTTTCCCATGTGGACTTTACCCTTCGAAAAGGTGAAATCCACGCACTGATGGGGGAGAATGGTGCAGGTAAATCAACACTGATCAAGGTGTTGACCGGTGTACATGAATTTGAAAGTGGAACGATTCATATGGCTGGAAACAGTAATGCCATTATTAACCACTCACCTCAGGAAGCTCAGGCAAATGGTATCAGTACAGTATATCAGGAAGTAAACCTTTGTCCCAACCTGACTGTAGCTGAGAACCTTTTTATTGGCAGAGAACCGAGAAAGATGGGAATGATAGATTGGAAGCAGATGAATGAGCGCTCAGGAAAACTTCTTGAGAGCCTGGACATTCATGTGCCGCCAACACAGATGCTGGAGGAATGTTCCATTGCGATTCAGCAGATGATCGCAATTGCCCGTGCAGTGGACATGAAGTGCCAGGTACTGATTCTCGATGAACCGACATCTTCACTGGATGATGATGAAGTTGAAAAGCTGTTTGTACTTATGAGAAGACTTCGTGACGAAGGTGTAGGTATTATCTTTGTTACGCATTTCCTTGAGCAGGTATATGCAGTCTGCGACAGGATTACAGTTCTTCGTAATGGTGAACTTGTTGGGGAATATGAGACGAAAGATCTTCCGAGAGTAATGCTGGTTGCCAAGATGATGGGTAAGGATTTTGATGATCTTGCAGATATTAAAGGCGATCATAAAGACAAGAGAATCACAGATGCAGAACCTGTAATCGAGGCAAAAGGATTATCTCATAAGGGAACGATCAAACCGTTTGATATTACCATCAATAAAGGTGAGGTTATTGGTCTTACCGGACTTCTGGGTTCCGGACGTTCTGAATTGGTTCGTGCAATTTATGGGGCGGATAAAGCTGATACAGGAACTTTAAAAGTAAAGGGAAAAGAAGTAAAGATCAATACTCCGCTGGATGCCATGAAACTTGGTATGGCATATCTTCCAGAAGACAGAAAGGCAGAAGGTATTATTGCAGATCTTTCTGTAAGAGAAAATATTATTATAGCGCTCCAGGCTAAACGCGGTATGTTCCATCCATTAAGCAAGAAAGAAATGGAGGATGCTGCTGATAAGTATATTAAATTACTGCAGATTAAGACAGCAAGTCGTGAAACCCCGATTAAGAGTCTGTCCGGTGGTAACCAGCAGAAGGTTATCCTTGGAAGATGGCTTCTGACTAATCCGGATTATCTGATTCTGGATGAGCCGACCAGAGGTATTGATATCGGTACTAAGACAGAGATTCAGAAACTGGTTCTTGATCTTGCGGATCAGGGAATGGCAGTTACATTTATCTCCTCAGAGGTTGAGGAAATGCTCCGCACCTGCTCCCGTATGGCAGTTCTTCGTGATGGCCAGAAGGTAGGGGAGCTGGAAGAGGATGAACTTTCCCAGAGCGGAGTTATGAAAGCTATTGCCGGAGGTGACGATAAATAATGAATAAGAGTAAATTAAAGAAAATAACAAGTGCACGTCTGTTTCTTCCTATTGTGTGTCTGATTGCAGTACTTTTGCTGAATGTGATCAGAACACCGGATTTCTTTAATGTATCAATCCGAAACGGTGTACTCTATGGTTACATTGTTGATGTTATTAACCGTGCTTCAGAGTTGGTTATCCTTGCAATCGGTATGACACTGGTAACAGCAGCTTCCGGTGGACAGGATATCAGTGTTGGTGCGATCATGGCAGTTGCAGCGGCTGTCTGCTGTCAGATTCTTTCCGGCGGACAGGTTTCTGTAAATGATTACCAGAATCCTGTGATCCTGGCTGTTATCGCAGCACTTCTTGCATCTGCATTATGTGGTGCATTTAATGGATTTCTGGTTTCCAAGCTGAATATTCAGCCAATGGTTGCAACTCTGATCCTTTACACAGCCGGTCGTGGTATTGCTCAGCTGATCACAAACGGACAGATTACTTATATTCGTGTGGATTCCTTTAAGATGGCTGGTGGATATATTGGAAAATGCCCGATTCCTACACCTATTTTCTTTGCAATCATTACAGTTGTTATTGTGTACCTGATTTTGAAGAAGACTGCTCTTGGGCTTTACATTGAAAGTGTTGGTATCAATGGAAAGGCAGCTCGTCTTGTGGGATTAAATTCTACGATGATTAAATTCCTTACCTATGTTATCTGTGGTGTACTGGCTGGTATTGCCGGTATTGTGGCATCCAGCCGTATCTACTCTGCAGATGCAAACAACATTGGTCTTAACTTGGAAATGGATGCCATCCTTGCAGTTGCGCTTGGCGGAAACTTCCTTGGTGGTGGTAAATTCAGCCTGATCGGTTCCGTAATCGGTGCCTACACTATTCAGGCTCTGACCACAACACTCTATGCGATGAACGTAAAAGCAGACCAGCTTCCTGTTTATAAGGCAATCGTAGTTGTTATCATCGTTACACTGCAGAGTGATGTATTTAAGAAATATATTGCCAACTTAAAGGCTAAAAGAAGTGTGGCAGCAGAAGGAGGTCAGAAGTAATGAAAGCAAATGTACAGAAAAAGAAAATAACGGGAAATGGCTTCCTGCTTCTGATCACAATCGCATTATTTGTAGTAATGTATGTTGCAGGTATGATTGTTTTTGCTGATAAAGGTTTTGCAAAACCTCAGATGTTTCTGAACCTGTTTGTATCTAATGCGGGTCTTCTGGTTATTGCGTGTGGTCTTACAATCGTTATGATCACCGGTGGTATTGATATTTCCGTAGGTTCTGTTACTGCACTTGTATGTATGGTTCTTGCAGACCTTATGGAGAACAAAGGTGTGAACGCATATGCAGCAGTTTTAGTTGCACTGCTTATTGGTGTTGCTTTTGGTATTGTTCAGGGATTTCTGGTAGCTTATCTGGATATCCAGCCATTCATCGTTACTCTGGCAGGTATGTTCTTCGGACGTGGTCTGACAGCTATCATCAGTACTGATATGATTTCTATCAAGAATGAGTTATTCCTGAAATGGGCAAATTACCGTTTCTATATGCCTTTTGGTTCAACCAGTAAGAAGGGTAAATTTATTCCGGCTTATATTCCGCCGACAGTTGTGATTGCTCTGATTGTTGTAATTCTGATCGCGGTTCTTCTGAAATATCGTAAGTTTGGACGTAAGCTTTATGCGATCGGCGGTAGCCGTCAGAGTGCATTAATGATGGGTCTGAATGTTAAGAAAACTATTTTTAATGCTTATGTTCTGGATGGTTTTCTTGCAGGCCTTGGTGGCTTCCTGTTCTGTTTGAACAGTTGTGCAGGTTTCGTTGAGCAGGCAAAGGGTCTTGAGATGGATGCAATTTCATCAGCGGTTATTGGTGGTACGCTTCTTTCAGGTGGTGTTGGTACTCCGATTGGTACTTTGTTTGGTGTGTTGATTAAGGGTACGATTTCCAGTTTGATTACTACTCAGGGTACTTTGTCAAGCTGGTGGACAAGAATTATTCTTTCTGCGTTGCTTTGTTTCTTTATTGTTATTCAGTCTGTTGTGGCTTCTATGAAGAAGAAAGCGAAATAAGTGGTTGTATTATGAAACAAGCTGAGACTTTTGGGAGTCTTGGCTTGTTTTTTTGTAGAGGGACGCGCGAAACAGCATCTCTCTGTGGGTTCAGTTCCGGGGGCTAAGTAACCCTAAGGTGGAGAAAATCCGCTAAAAGCATGAAGAAAAACGCAAAACTCGCTCCGCCTCCGACTTCGCTCAGACAGGTTGCTGTTTTTCTTCATAACGCGGATTTTCTCCGCCTAAGAGTTACTAAGCCCCCTCCAGATTCACCCACAGAGAGATGCTGTTTCGCGCTGGGTACTGGCAACGATTTAGAGCGAAGCAAGTAAATTTCTGATAAACTGTGGAGAAGATATTGGGGTATGGGCAGGTTGCGAAGAGGATGATGTTATTAACTTGAACGTGAGTATCGATACTTTATTATTATTGTTCGCTAGTAATATCCTGCGAAGCGTGTTATTGAGAACGGAGTGAACAGTAATGCTTTATTTGTTTATAACTGTGAATTATGATGGTTTGCTTGCCATGGGGGGAGTTTTATTTTATACTTTAAGCAATGAATGATGTTAAGGTTAAAGGGGATTTTGATCTTGATATTATTGAAATTATGTGAGAAATGTGGCTTTACTAATGGTTGGATATGTAGTACAATCGTAACTTATTATGCGTTTATTTTAGGAGGATTATGATACGATGTGGATCGCAGATGGATGGAAAGATTATGAGGTTATTGATACTTCCTGTGGGGAGAAGCTGGAGCGTTGGGGGGATTATCTTCTGGTGAGGCCGGATCCGCAGGTTATATGGGATACGCCGAAGGTGAATAAGGGCTGGAAGCATATGAACGGGCATTATCACAGAAGTAAGAAGGGCGGCGGTGAATGGGAGTTTTTTGATCTGCCCGAGCAGTGGGATATTCATTATAAGGGACTTACCTTTAATTTGAAACCATTTAGTTTTAAGCATACCGGGCTTTTTCCGGAACAGGCGGTGAATTGGGACTGGTTTGGCAATAAGATCCGCAATGCGGGACGTCCGGTGAAGGTGTTGAATCTTTTTGCATATACAGGTGGTGCGACCCTGGCAGCAGCGGCAGCGGGGGCTTCTGTTACTCATGTGGATGCTTCTAAGGGTATGGTTACCTGGGCAAAGGAGAATGCGGTTGCTTCCGGTCTGGGAGATGCTCTGATCCGCTGGCTGGTGGATGACTGTGTGAAGTTTGTTGAGCGTGAGATTCGCAGAGGGAATCATTATGATGCGATCATTATGGATCCGCCTTCTTATGGACGTGGACCGAAGGGGGAGATCTGGAAGATTGAGGATTGTATCCATGACCTGATTAAGCTGTGTACAAAGATTCTCAGTGATGAGCCTCTGTTTTTCCTGATCAATTCCTATACAACAGGTCTGGCACCTGCAGTTCTTACTTATATGTTGTCTACTGAATTGAAAAAGTTCGGCGGGCATGTGGACTCTCAGGAGATCGGGCTTCCGGTAAGCTCTAACGGACTGGTTCTTCCATGTGGTGCTTCTGGAAGATGGGAGGCGTAGAAAGGTTTCCTTTTGTTTGTCATTGACGGAAAACTGCTTTTTAGCCGAATCAGTTAAGTCTCCTGCAGAGATTGTGAAAAGCAATTTCACATGAGTTCAATTTGAACTGTTTGGCGAGATGGGAGGAAACGTGATTATGAAGGAACTTAATTTAAAACATGAAGCCAAGCGTTACGGCTGTGCGGTTCTGGCTGCAACGATCATGGCGTTGAATATTAAGACATTTGTTCGTGCAGGCGGTCTTTTTCCGGGAGGATTTACAGGACTTACTCTGCTGATCCAGAACATTTTTCAGACATTTATGGGGATTGCAGTTCCATATACGCTGATTAATGTACTGCTGAACTCTATTCCTGTATTTATTGGTCTGAAATTTATCGGAAAGAAATTTACGATAAGTTCTGTCTGTGTGATCGTGCTTTCTGGTCTGCTTACGGATATTATTCCCAGTCAGCCGATCACTTATGATACATTGCTGATCAGTATCTTTGGCGGTTTGATCAATGGCTTCTGTATCAGTCTCTGTCTGATCGGTAATACCAGTACAGGTGGAACGGACTTTATTGCGATTTATTTTTCCGAGAAAAATGGCAGGGATATCTGGAATTATATCCTGTGTGGAAATGCAGTGATCCTGACTGTGGCAGGTTTACTTTTTGGATGGGACAGGGCACTTTACTCTATTATCTTTCAGTTTACCTCTACTCAGGTGATTCAGATGCTGCATCAGAGATATAAGAAGCATACGCTGTTCATCATTACGAAGGAGCCGTATCAGATTTATGAAGAGATTTTCAAGCTTACCAACCATACGGCAACACGTTTCGAAGGTATTGGATGTTATACAGATGAGAAGACCAGCATGATCTATTCTGTAGTTTCTACAGAAGAAGCAAAATATCTGGTAAAGAAGGTACATGAAATTGATCCGAAAGCCTTTGTGAATATTATCAAAACCGATTACATAAACGGAAGATTTTACCAGAAAACAGATTATTAATTACTTGTATTCCCTTTCTGTGAGCGTATAATACAGGATATAAGGAATCTGTTCGTTCATGGAGTTTGTACTTAAAATTGGATGAACAGTAACCGGCACACAAGGAGGGTGATATATATGGGTAATGCAACAGAAAGCACACTTCCTCACGGCAATACCTCAGGCTATGACCGCAAAGCCTGCAGGACATGCGCCTGTTCCACCTGTTATGAGCAGGAGTTCTGCGACAGATGCAGTTCCTGTCAGAATCAGTCACGGAAATTAAACAGGTGCAATGCTTACGAGGGGGCATATAACTATTAACCTCAACATATCCCTATCTGCTGCAAAATAATAAACAGTGGATGGGGATTTCTTTATAAAAAACAGTTATTATATTATAAGTATAAGCAATGTTTTTCTATAGCAAGCCTCTTAATCAATATGCATTATTTACGAGGGTTGCTATAAGTTTACAGATTCATAAGATGTATCTGATATAATAATTCTGTTACTTACTGATATAAACTTTCCGTAAGTTCTTTTGCTGATGAACTTTGCTATAGAATTTTTTTGGGGATGGCAGAATGTTGAATGGTTACAAAAGAACAATTATTTACAGGAGAAGAAAAAATATGATCGTATATCACTATTGCAGTTTAGAATCATTGAATTCTATTTTGAAAAATCGTTCCCTCCGTCTGACAAATATCCTGAAATCCAATGATTCCATGGAGATCAGCTGGATCTGCAGGTATTATGACGCAGAATTTAAAAGAGCTTATGAAAATGCTTCAGATTTATTCAGATCAAAGATTTCATCAGAGAGATTGATGGGATATGTGAAACTGTTTACAGATGAATTTTTCAATGAAAATCATGCAGACTTCAGATATTATGTAACCTGTTTTTCGTATCAGAATGATCTGCTTAGTCAGTGGCGGGGATATGCGGATGACGGGCGCGGAGCTGCCATCGGATTTGACCTGGATGTATTAAAAGAAGTTGTAACGGTTTCTCCGGAGATTTCAAAGCCGTCAATTGTGTCATTACATAAGATCAGTTATTCTGAAACAGAGCAGAGAGAAGTTGTACATCAGATAGTGCATGAATTGGTTGATGAAATCGAGAAGATATTACAGAAAGAAGAACAATGTCGGGAAAGCATTGAGGAGAAGCAGGATTATGAGATAGAAGTACTGGATAAAGTCATGAACTGTTTTGAGAAAAAGTTTTTGAAATTATTTCAGGAATCTGTTTACATGAAAAATCCGTTTTTCAGAGAGGAAAGCGAAATCCGATTGTGCGAGTTTTCGCCGAAACAGTTTCTGATGGGAAGAGAAGTTGAACTTTCTCTCGGTGCACGTTTATATAACTATTCCTACTATGTAAAAGAAAGTCAGCTGATATCTTATGTGGATTTTGATTTTTCAGATTGCCTTGACCAGCTGATAAAGGAACTCGTTATAGGGCCAAAGTGTCTGATGTCAGAGAGAGACATGGAATATTATCTGACAACGCTCGGTCTGTCGAATTGTCGGGTAAAGAAATCGCATGGGACATATCGGTAATATATTTATAGCAATTCCCTTATATGGGCATATCAGACATCATGGAAAGGCAGATGAAAGACATGAAAAGAAAATTACCATTCAGAAAAGTGGCGGTATTTCTGATACTGGCATTATTTCTGACAGCAGGCATCAGTATGCGTGCAGTTACCGTAAATGCGGCTACATATGTAAAACAGGACAGAACCTCTGTCAGCATCACATCAGGGAAAACCGGCTGGCAGAAAATAGGCGGGGATTATTACTTCTATAATTCCAAAGGTCGTCTGATCTGTGGATCTTTCAAATACAAGGGCTATTATTACTATAGTATTGCCAACGGTAAACGATTTACCGGCTGGATGAAACGTTCCGGCAACAAATACTATTATAATCGCAAAAATGGTGCCATGTTCCGTAATCGCTGGGCTACAGGAGATAAATATACCTATTACTTTAATAAATCCGGTGTGGCGATCGCCAGTCAATGGCTCACCCAGGATGGAAAAAAGTATTATTTCCTCAGCAATTCCACAATGGCAAAAGGCTGGCAGAAAATAGGCGGATATTATTACTATTTCAGCAAAAAAACAGGAGTGCTTGCGACAAATACCTGGGTTGGCAACTATTATGTCAACAGCAAAGGCCAGCGCGTGAAAGCATCAGACTCCAAACCAACAGTCAGCCAGAGCGGAAACACCTATACTTATAAAAGCAACACTTTAAATATTAAGCTGGAACGCAGATCAGTTCATGGAATTTCCTACTGGGTAGCGCATATAAAGATATCCAGTGCCAAACAGCTGAAATCTGCCCTCTCAAACGGAACTTACGGCGGATCTCGCCAGACAACATCTGATGCAGTAGCCTCAAATGGCGGCATTATCGGAGTAAATGGCAGTGCTTTTGACTACGGAACAGGAAAACCATCTCCGCTCGGTATGTGCATCAAGAACGGAATCATCTATGGTGACTATATGACAAGCTATTCTGTCATGGCAGTAAAGAAAGATGGAACTATTTATACTCCGGCACAGGGACTTATGGGAAAAAATCTTCTTGCAGCCGGTGTAAAAGATACATATAATTTTGGTCCGGTTCTTATTAAAGATGGCGAAGCCCAGCTTCCATGGGCTGAAACAGAAAAATATTATCCACGTACAGCGGTAGGAATGGTAAAGCCCAACGATTATGTACTCCTTGTAACAGATACCGGCAGCTATAATGGTCTTAATCACTGGGATATGGTGAATATTTTCAAATCCTACGGCTGTACTTATGCTTACAACCTGGATGGAGGCGGTTCTGCAACCCTGTACTTTAATGGAAAAGTAATGAATAAACTTATCGGCAATACTCAGCGTCCATGCGCAGACTTCCTTTATTTCACCCGATAATCCTTTTCCAGATAAGAATCCCGTCTGCTTGCACATGCTGCCAAAGCCCAGCACACAAGAATCAGCAGCCCGATCCCCATAGCCAGCACAGCAAGCAGGATTACGATAATTGCGTGGATAAACATAGACATGGATGACCTCCTTTCACAGTCATTCGGTTATGAACTGAGCAGCGAAGCAGATGATTTTATCCGCCTGACTTGTCTCATTCACTGACTTGGATAAAAATGGATGTCGTATAAGGAGTAATAAAAAGATATCAGGATGACCTGACAAGAACAATTAAGACAGTTAAAAGATCTGTTAACTGATTTAAATATACGCTGTCACACTCAAAAAAGCAAGCCGAAACTTTCGAGGGATTTCGACTTGCTTTTTGGCTGATTATTTACGAGGCTTGTTATAAGTATCAGAGAAAGATGTTACGGCAATCCAGAATAAATTTGGGTTACGTTACTGAGAACAGAGGGAACAGTAACGATTGTTTTGGTAAAATATTAACAATTCCATAAAAACACTTGACAACCCTACTTTACCATACTAAAATGTAAAAAGCAAAAAAAACTGTTGCCGCAGGAAAAACAAATGATTGCCCCATACGGAAAAAGGGACATCCTTCCATGGCAGAACAAGGAGGAATATTATGAAAAAATACAGCGACATGAGCAAAGAAGAACTGCTTACACTCAAAGCACAGCTGGATAAAGAATACGCAGATATCAAAGCAAAGGGCTTAGCTCTCGATATGTCACGTGGAAAACCGTCAGCAGACCAGCTCGATCTCTCAATGGGATTAATGAACGTATTAAGCAGCGATTCAGACCTCAAGTGCGAAACAGGAGTAGACTGCCGTAACTACGGTGTTATCGACGGAATCCCGGAAGCTAAACGCCTCCTTGGAGAAATGTCCGAAGTAGATCCGGACCACATCATCATCTACGGAAACTCAAGCTTAAACGTTATGTTTGACAGCATTGCACGTTCTATGACACAGGGTGTAATGGGAAATACCCCATGGTGCAAACTTGATAAGGTAAAATTCCTCTGTCCTGTACCGGGATATGACCGCCATTTCAAGATCACAGAATTCTTCGGAATCGAAATGATCAACGTGCCAATGACACCACAGGGACCGGACATGGATATGGTAGAGAAGCTTGTCAGTGAAGACGCATCCATCAAAGGAATCTGGTGTGTGCCGAAATACTCCAACCCACAGGGATATACCTATTCAGCAGAAACAGTAGAGCGCTTTGCGCATCTGAAACCGGCAGCACCTGATTTCCGTATCTACTGGGATAACGCATACAGCATTCATCATCTCTATGATGACAATCAGGACTTCCTTGTAGAAATCCTTGAAGCATGTGCAAAAGCAGGAAATCCTGATCTTGTATATAAATTTACATCAACATCAAAAGTCAGCTTCCCGGGTTCCGGTATTGCAGCAGTTGCAGCTTCCAAAGCAAACCTGGAAGATTTCCGCAGCTACATGCAGATCCAGACAATCGGACATGACAAATTAAACCAGTTACGTCATGTAAAATTCTTCAAAAATATCGACGGTCTTCATGAACACATGAGAAAACATGCGGCAATTCTCCGTCCGAAATTTGAAATGGTCCTTAACACACTGGACAGAGAACTTGGCGGTCTTGGAATCGGCGAGTGGACAAAACCACATGGTGGATACTTCATTTCCTTTGATTCAATGGAAGGATGTGCAAAAGCTATTGTTGCCAAGGCAAAAGAAGCAGGTGTTGTACTTACAGGAGCAGGCGCAACTTATCCATATGGAAAAGATCCGAAAGACTCCAATATCCGTATTGCACCAAGCTTCCCGACTCCTGAGGATCTTGGAAAAGCAGCAGAAGTGTTCGTACTCTGTGTTAAACTTACAAGTGTAGAGAAACTACTGGCTACTGTTCGCTGATAATATCCCGCGAGGTGTTTTTTGTGAGCGAAGATTACAGAAAACCCGAGACATACCGCGCGAATTTATGCAATTAGCATAAATTCTGTGCATCGCGAAGCGTGTTACTGTGAACGGAGTGAACAGTAACACTACTGGAAAACGCATAAAAGAGAATAATCGTATTTACTTTCTGGATAAATAATGTGATAATAAAACTGCCCGGCATAATTTCTTGCCGGGCGGTTGCTGTTTATAAAAAAGAAAGGAGAGGATGTCGTGAGTAGCAGAAAGAAAATCATGATCACCCTGATCATAATCTTGCTCCTGCTGACTGCCGGAGTATATGGATATGGTGTATACTATTTCACAGAGCATTTCTTACCGGGATCAATGGTAAACGGATTCAACTGTTCCTATATGACAGTATCCCAGTCAGAAGAATTGCTTACGCAGAAGGTGGGAGCATATGTTCTTACTATTGACACCAGAAATAACGGACAGGAAAGTATCACAGCAAAACAGGCGGGACTTTCCTATGACTCAGATGGAAGTGTTGATAAACTGATCAGAAATCAGGATCGTTTTACATGGTTTCTTGCTTTTAATCAGCACAGGAATTATGAGGTGTCCTCCTCCATTAAATATGATGGGCAGAAGACAGAGGCTGCCATTTCCGAACTGAAATGTATGCAACAGGAGAATATGACAGAGCCTTCGGATGCTCATATAGAAGAGAAAGACGATAAGTTTGTAATTGTTCCTGAGCAGGAGGGAACTGCACTGAAACCAGAAAAAACAAGTCAGGATATTATAGATGCTCTTGTCACAGGACGAACGCCGGTTGATCTGGAAGCAGATGGATGCTACAAAGAACCGAAAGTTTATCAGAGTGATGAAACTCTGACGAAGAATTGTGAACTGATAAACAAACTTACGGATGTAGTGATAACCTATGATTTTGACGATTGCACAGAGACAGTAGACAGAGATATGATCAAAAACTGGCTCACAACAGATGAAAACGGTCTTTATATACTTGACAAAAAACAGATAGAAGCATATATCAGTGAACTGGCGGCTAAATATGATACGGTTGGAACAGAGAGAACATTTAATACATATGATGGTCGTGAGATTACTGTCAGCGGAGGGAATTATGGCTGGCAGATCGATCAGAAAGCGGAGCTGAAAGAACTTACAGAACTGATAAAAAACGGAGAAACCCAGGTCAGAGAACCTGTTTATTCCCATGAAGGTCTGGTCAGGAAAACAAATGATATCGGATATACGTATATAGAGATTGACCTGACGGCCCAGAGAATGGTATTCTATAAAGATGGAACGCCGACTGCGGATGCGCAGATCGTATCCGGAAATCCATTCGTGCCCAACTGTGCAACTCCTGTGGGATGTTATACAACAGGTGAAATGAAGAGCGGATGTACAGTGAACGGAGAGGACTATCCTTCTGCTGTAAATTACTGGATCCCATTCGATGGAAATCTGGGGATCAGTGATGCTCCATGGAGAATGGATTTCGGAGGACAGCTTTATGAATTTGAAGGCACACATGGAAGCATCTGTGCACCATCCGATCAGGTGCAGATTATTTTCAGCAATGTTGAGAAGAACACACCGATTGTTATTTATGAATAAAGGAGAAAAATGATGAAGATTGTAGTATTAGCGGGGGGAACAAGTACAGAACGTACTGTCTCCATTACATCAGGAACAGGAATATGTAAGGCATTACGACAGAAAGGACATCAGGCGATTCTTGTGGATATTTTTTGCGGCATTGAGAATGTGGACCGGGAGAATCCGTTTCCGTCAGAGTATGATGTGGACGCAGCATCAGAATATATGTCAGCATTTAACGACAGGATTGAACAGATGAAAAAAGAGAGAAGAAGCTTCTTCGGACCAAACGTGCTGAAACTCTGCGAGGCGGCTGACATTGTTTTCCTGGGACTTCATGGTGCGAACGGAGAAGATGGAAAAGTACAGGCAACATTTGACCTGATGGGAATCAAATATACAGGAACCGGATATTTAAGCAGTGCCCTGGCAATGGATAAGGGAATCACCAAGCAGATGTTCCTGATGAATAATGTACCAACACCGCGGGGAGTGTCTATGGTAAAAGAAGAAATGACCACAGATCTGAAAGCACTTGGAATGGAATTTCCTGTAGTTGTAAAAACCTGCTGTGGCGGTTCCAGTGTAGGTGTTTATATTGTGAATGATCAGGCCGAATATGAGCAGGCTCTCAAAGACGCTTATTCTTATGAAAATGAAGTCGTGATCGAAGAATATATAAAAGGACGTGAATTTTCAGTAGCGGTTGTGGACGGAAAAGCTTATCCGATCATCGAAATTGCTCCGCTTCAGGGATTCTATGATTATAAGAATAAATATCAGGCCGGCTCTACGATTGAGACCTGTCCTGCCGAAATTTCACCGGAACTCACAGAGAAAATGCAGCATTATGCGGAAGCAGGAGCCAAAGCTCTGTTTATGGAAGGATACTGCCGTCTTGATTTCATGATGAAGGAGAATGGAGATATGTATTGTCTGGAAGCAAATACTCTTCCCGGAATGACACCAACCAGTCTGATTCCGCAGGAGGCAAAAGTTCTGGGAATCGACTATCCGACTTTATGTGAGAAACTGATTGAAGTTTCCATGAAAAAATATCCGACGCAGGATTTCACACTATAGAGCGTGTCTGCAGTAATTTATAGAATTGTTATAGATGCATTATTAAGAGAATTGCTATAACAGGAAAGAAGATATAAAAAATATTATGAAAAACTTAACTCTTGAAAATATCGCCCGCGTATGCGGCGGTACTTATTATGGTCCGGCTGATAAATTACAGGAAGAAGTAATGTCTGTTATCACAGACAGCAGAAAAGCAGAAGAAGGATGTCTGTTTGTACCTATTGTGGGGGAACGTGTAGATGCCCATAAATTTATCCCACAGGTAATGGAAGCAGGGGCACTGGCAACCTTGTCGGAACGGGTGCTTGATAACGCTGATTTTCCTTATATCGCAGTAGAATCTTCTCTTCAGGCAGTGAAAGATATTGCAGAGTTTTATTTAAAGCAGCTTCAGATCCCGGTTGTGGGAATTACAGGAAGTGTTGGTAAGACAAGTACAAAAGAAGTGATCGCATCTGTTCTGAACCAGAAATACCATACTCTGAAAACACAGGGCAACTTTAACAATGAACTTGGTCTGCCTCTCACAATTTTCCGTCTGCGTGATGGAGATGAAATTGCAGTTCTGGAAATGGGGATCAGTGATTTCGGTGAGATGACCAGACTTGCGCAGATTGCAAGACCGGACACCTGCGTGATCACGAATATCGGTACCTGCCATCTGGAGAATCTGGGAGACAGAAATGGTGTTCTGAAAGCAAAGACAGAAATTTTTAAATTCCTCAGACCGGAGGGACATATTGTATTAAATGGCGATGATGACAAGCTTATCACAGTAAAAGAATATGAAAAGATAAAACCTGTATTTTTCGGAATGAGTAATGAATGTCAGGTTTACGGTGATAAGATTGTAAGCAGAGGTTTAAAGGGAATGACCTGCACCATTCATCTGGGGGATACGGCATTTACAGTTGATATCCCGATGCCGGGGCGCCATATGGTATATAATGCGCTGGCAGCAGCTGCAGTTGGAAATATTTATGGACTTACAACTGAGCAGATCAAAGCCGGAATCGAGAGCCTGGAGCCGATCAGCGGTCGTTTCAGAATGATCGAAACAGATAAAATTCTGATCGTAGATGACTGCTATAATGCAAATCCCATGTCCATGAAAGCCTCTCTGGATGTTCTGCAGGATGGTGCAGGACGCAGAATAGCAGTCCTTGGCGATATGGGTGAACTTGGAGAGAATGAAGTTCAGCTTCATGAGGAGGTAGGAGAGCATGCCGGAAAATGTGATATTGATGTTCTTATCTGTACAGGTAAACTGTGCAGAAATATGGCAGAGAGAGCACAGCGGACAAATCCGGACCTGAAAGTAATCTATGAGCCGGACAGAGAAAGTCTGCTGGAGCATCTGGAAGGTTATGTACAGGATGGTGACACTATTCTTGTGAAAGCTTCCCATTTTATGAAGTTTGAAGAGGTAGTTACGAAACTGGAAAATATGTAAACATTTTTGTCTTTTTATGAGAGAATTTGATGAGCGATTTTAGTTCCATGATACCGGAAACAGCAGTATAATAATCCTGTCAGTTTATGAGCAGGCAGCGTGTTCAAGTGAGGAGGATGTTATGCTGGAGAAAGTTATGGAACTGCATTTCCTGCTGTATGCCATGATGTTAATGGGCGGACTGGGAGCACTGGGGATGCTGACCACACATCTTACCTACCGAAGAATGATCAGAAAAAATACAGAGGTTAAATCAAATCTCAAAGAGAAATGGACAAATCTTTGGAAAACAAGAGACAGGCTGTTGAACCGTATGAACCGGTTTGTCTGGTATCCGTCACTTTTCTGTATCGCTTTTCTTGGACTGGCTTTTTTTCTGTATTCCAAAGATGCACGATGGGACGGAATGCCGCTGGCATATCTTTATGTGGCTGCGATCATTCCGACAGCATTGCTTTTGCTGAGACAGGCGCTGGATTTTACATACAGAGAAGAACTTCTGATGAATTCTTTTTCTGATTATGTGGAACATGCCCGCACATGGGTAGAAGAAGTGCCGGTGCCGGAGAAGGCTGACGAAGCTGTAAAAGAGGAAATCGTTGAACATATTGCGGACAGTATCCGCCAGACTGCAGCAGCAGGAAGCCATTTCAGCGGAATGCTTACACCCGAGGAAGATGAGATTATGAGAGAAATCATAAGAGAATTTATGAAATAAAGACATGAAAATTCACTGCAAATGAGATACACAGGATCAGAAACAATATGGCAATGTAAAGTTTCTGATCCTGTACACATTTTAAGACAGAATAATTTATTATTCGTCATCCTCTTCAATTACCTGGATTTCCAGATAATCAAAATCAATCTGCTCTATAAAATTATCCTGATAAAATCTGGCTTTTCCATGTTTTTTAAAATGTCTGACTGTAGATTCCAGCCAGATTGGGTTTCCCAGATCCATTTCATAACAGATACTTTCCAGACCACGAAAAATCTTGTGGGTCCGCGTATCTTCGGAGTCAT
Organism: Blautia wexlerae DSM 19850; assembly: GCF_025148125.1. Classification (NCBI taxonomy): domain Bacteria; kingdom Bacillati; phylum Bacillota; class Clostridia; order Lachnospirales; family Lachnospiraceae; genus Blautia; species Blautia wexlerae. The sequence goes on along the minus strand of NZ_CP102267.1, from coordinate 3,967,839 downwards.
CGCAGATCACAGTATCTTTCAGTAAATGATTATCTTTCCATATTTTTCCCCATAAACGGAACATATCGGTAATACCTCCCTGTCAGAACTGCCACAGGCGGCAGAAATCTCATTTTCTAAGTGATTCCCAGTATAGCGGATTTTGGTAGGAAAGTAAAGAAAGTAAAAAAACGCTACTGCTTGTAGTAACTAAAATGTTACTGTTCACTCCGTTCTCAGTAACATAGCCAAAATTCATTCCAGATTGCCTGCGGCAATGGAATTTTGGCTTGTATGTCTCGGGATTTTGGCATATTCATGCCAAAACACCTCGCGGAATAGTGGTGTGTGAACAGTAACACTAAAATACTTATAGTCTTAGGCTTGATTATTCCGGTGGAATATTCTATAATAAAACCTAAATTTCCATAAATTAGCGTGTCAAAGTGCCGGTTCAGGAGAAAATCAGTTTTCATCTGGAAATTTGAAGACTGGTGTGGATAAGGTGAGTTCCATAACTGCATTTGTGATATGCAAAAAAAACAGAATGGAGGAGACATTATGAAATTATACGATACCGGTGTGTATTTGCTGAATGGTCAGAAGATTGTTCCGGAGAATCAGGCAGATTTTCCTGTTTCCAAAGAGGAAGCTGCAAAGAGTACAATTGCCTATTCAATTCTGAAAGCACACAATACTTCCGGAAATATGGACAAACTTCAGATTAAATTTGATAAACTGACTTCTCATGATATCACTTTTGTCGGAATTATCCAGACTGCACGTGCTTCAGGCCTTGAGAAATTTCCGGTGCCATATGTACTGACAAACTGCCATAATTCACTCTGTGCAGTAGGCGGAACTATTAATGAAGATGATCATATGTTTGGACTTACCTGTGCCAAGAAATATGGCGGCGTATATGTACCACCCCATCAGGCGGTTATCCATCAGTTTGCAAGAGAAATGCTTGCAGCAGGCGGTAAAATGATCCTCGGTTCAGACAGCCATACACGATATGGCGCACTGGGAACCATGGCAATGGGTGAGGGCGGACCGGAGCTTGTAAAGCAGCTTCTTTCCCAGACTTATGATATCAATATGCCAGGCGTCGTTGCCATTTATCTTACCGGTTCTCCTCGTCCGGGCGTAGGTCCTCAGGACGTTGCGCTTGCGATTATCGGCAAGGTTTTTGCAAACGGATATGTGAAGAATAAAGTTATGGAATTTGTAGGACCCGGTATTGCAAATTTAAGTGCTGATTTCCGAATTGGCGTAGATGTAATGACAACAGAGACCACCTGTCTTTCCTCTATCTGGCAGACAGATGAGAAGATTCAGGAATTCTATGAAATCCATGGCAGAAGTGAAGATTACAAAGAACTGAAACCAGGTGAAACAGCATACTATGATGGCTGTGTAGAGATTGATCTGAGTGAGATCAGACCAATGATCGCTATGCCATTCCATCCAAGCAATACATATACAATTGATGAACTGAAAGCAAATCTGGATGATATTCTGGCAGATGTTGAGAAAAAAGCACAGATCAGTCTTGATGGAAAAGTTCCATATACATTAAGAGACAAAGTAATTGATGGTAAACTTTATGTAGAACAGGGAATCATCGCAGGATGTGCAGGTGGTGGATTTGAAAATATCTGTGCAGCAGCTGATATCCTTAAAGGCAAGAGCATTGGTGCAGATGCCTTCACATTGAGTGTATATCCGGCAAGTACTCCGATTTATATGGAACTGGCTAAGAATGGCGTTCTGGCAGGACTTCTTGAAACGGGAGCTGTTGTGAAGACTGCTTTTTGCGGACCTTGCTTTGGTGCAGGGGATACTCCTGCAAATAATGCATTCAGTATCCGTCATACGACCAGAAACTTCCCGAACCGCGAAGGTTCCAAAATCCAGAATGGCCAGATTTCTTCTGTTGCACTTATGGACGCACGTTCTATTGCGGCAACTGCAGCAAACAAAGGTTTCCTGACTTCAGCAGAGGATTATACGGGTGGTTATACAGGACAGAAATATTTCTTTGATAAGACAATTTATGACAATCGTGTATTTGACAGCAAGGGTATAGCTGATCCGGGTGTAGAGATCCAGTTTGGTCCGAATATTAAGGACTGGCCGGAGATGGCTGCACTTCCGGAGAATCTGATCGTGAAGGTTGTTTCTGAGATCCATGATCCGGTTACTACAACAGATGAACTGATCCCGTCCGGTGAGACATCTTCTTATCGTTCCAATCCACTTGGACTGGCTGAGTTTACACTTTCCAGAAAAGATCCTGCTTATGTAGGACGTGCGAAAGAAGTTCAGAAAGCTCAGAAGGCTATTCAGGAAGGAAAATGTCCGGTTGAGGCATTACCGGAGATGAAACCTGTAATGGATGTGATCAAAAAGGATTATCCGAATGTAAGCAAGGAAAATCTTGGTGTGGGAAGTACGATCTTTGCAGTGAAACCAGGTGATGGTTCTGCGCGTGAGCAGGCTGCTTCCTGTCAGAAAGTGCTTGGCGGATGGGCAAATATCGCCAATGAGTATGCGACAAAGAGGTACCGTTCCAATCTGATCAACTGGGGTATGCTTCCATTCCTGATTAAAGAAGGGGAGCCTCCGTTTGCAAACGGAGATTATCTGTTCTTCCCACAGATTCGTAAGGCAGTGGAAGAAAAGGATGATGTGATCCGGGGATATGTTGTCGGTGCTGAGGGACTGAAGGAGTTTGAAGTGGCTCTTGGGGAGCTTACGGATGATGAGCGTGAGATTATCCTTAAGGGATGCCTGATTAATTATAATCGAAAATAGGAAGTGATGAAGATGCAGCTATCCTCTCTTTGGGTTGGGAGTAGCTGCATCTTTATTATTTATGAAATTATGAGAATTGCGGGAACTGCTTTGCAGCGGAGCGATTCGTGGATATAATAGAGCCCCGGGCAGCAACATACTGCATCGAAGAAAGTGAAATAGTCTGAAAATTATCAAATAAATAAAAATATTATAAAATTAGTGCAAATAAGACAAAGATAAATAGAAAATATTGAAATAAAATGCAAAAATGTATTGACAAATAATAACAAGAGTGTTATTATAACACCATCAAAAGAAACAAGGAAACGAATTAAACAATCAAAGAAATTCATTCAATTCATAGCATATATAAATGTTCCAATGAAAAGGATGAAAATAAAAGAAAGGTTCGGGTGATTCCATTGGGAAAGAATTTATAACTTCATCAATATAAGAGTAACGGGTATCGCATTTCCTGCAAGAAAGACCTGATACGGAGATTATAAAAAAGTATTTTCCTTATATAATATAAGAGCATACGCACAGTCTGATTAATAAGGAAGGAATGTATCAAAGGTATTATAGAAGCGATAACTTATATTGAATATCTGTTGCAGACCTGATACAGGGATTTTGGTAAATGTGTAAAGAAATATTTACCGGAAGAGCATAACCCTTATCTCAGTAGTTAGCCTGAAAGCAGAGGTTCAGGTAACAGATAAACTGAAGGTAAGAACGATGTTTTGAGAGGCATATAGAAGTTTAAGTATATGGTTTGAAATCCTGCATCAGAAGAATATCCGGTATATAAAATTACAGGATATTGAGAGAAATATTAAGGTACTTTTTCAGTGATATTTTACATGATTCAGAACATCTGCCATTAATGTTCGATAAATATGAAAAGCACATAAGGAAATTAAACAGTTGTGAATTTAAGAAGTTAGGTTTATGATTGCTTAGCACGAAAAATAATGAAAAGGTGTATCCGATATTTCATAAATGAAAACAAATTATAATACGTGAAATTATAATTTAAAATCTATAAAACTTTCTAAGTAAGTTCCGATGAACTGAATAACTGATATCATAAAAGCATAAAAGCAGGAATGAATCAGATTATAAACAGTACATATGGATTATGAGCAGGAAACAGAATAGGAATTTTAAATAAACATAGAAAAATTTAATAGTGAACTTATAAAGTAGTTTGTAAATAACATATTATTTTATTATAGAAAGAATACTAAGAGGAAAATAAATTGAATAACGAAGAACATTGAAGCGGTCATCATTTTTGAAATCAGGAAAAGTAAAAAGTGATGACCGTTTTCAAATTGTATTCATATATATATTCGTTTATTGCGTGAAATGGAATTTTAGGATATACTCTCCATGAAAAGGAGAGTTTTTTTATGTGGATAAAAGATATCAGAGATTATATTTTATATGAAGATAAAGATATTCTGGTCTGTCACAAACCGGCAGGGCTTGCAGTTCAGAATGCGCGGGTTGGCAGTATGGATATGGAGAGCCTCTTGAAGAATTATATTGCTCAGAAGGTGCCGGGTAAGATGCCGTATCTGGGTATTATCCATCGTCTGGATCAGCCGGTGGAGGGGGTTCTTGTATTTGCCCTGAATCCGAAGGCGGCAGCAGATCTCAGCAGACAGATGACAGCGGGAAAAATAAAGAAGACTTATCTTGCAGTTGCAGAAGGAACAGTGAAAGTGAAGAGTGCAAAACTGGTGGACTGGCTGAAGAAGGATGGCAGGACCAACAGCTCTGCAGTGGTTGAGGGAGGGACTTTCGGAGCAAAAAAGGCGATATTGTCTTATGAAGTTCTGGAAACCTGGAAAAATAAAGAAGATGCACAGGATTGTGGCGAAAGAAATCTGATTCGGATTGATCTGGATACAGGCAGGCATCATCAGATTCGTGTGCAGATGGCGCATGCCGGAATGCCTTTGGTTGGTGACAGAAAGTATAATCCCGGTCAGAATAGTCAGGAACCGCTGGCTCTCTGTTCTGCAAAACTGGGATTTCAGCATCCGGTGACAAAGAAACAGTTGGAGTTTCAGGTGCAGCCTGCAGGTATGGCATTCAAAAGACATTGATATAGCGAAATTTTTGATGTGTAAAAGTGAAAAATGTGTAAAATCTCTGGACGAATTTCGTAAAGTGTGTATAATGTAGAAAGTAATATACAGTTATTCGGTTATGAGCAAGTAGCGAAGCGGATTGCGAATATCCGCTTGACGAGGATCGCTACAGGTAATTGTTCGATGTTAATTATTCTGTGAGAGTACTGAGCAGATATCGATTTTTTAGTTGACAGAAATTATACATTATTTTATGAAATTGCTGTAATGTGCAGTATAGCACTGAAAGGAAGAGGAAATTAAAATGAAAAGAGCGGCGGCAGCAGCGATAAGTTTAATGACAGGACTGGCAATGCTGACAGGATGCAGCAGAGCGGAGGTGGAAGAGACAATCCAGCCGTTGGTGGCAGACGCTATCGAAGAATCCGATTCAGAGGCAGAAGCGGTGAAGGAAGAGGATGAGAGTCCGCTGATTCCGGAGATTGATACAGATATAAAAATCCATGCCGGTTCAAGGATCGCAGTGGTAAGCAAATGTGTCAAGGGCGAATACTGGAAGATGGTTAAGAAAGGCATGGAAGATGCGGTAAAGGAAATTAATAAAGCATATGGTTATAAAAAAGATGACCAGATTACCATGACTTTTGAAGGCCCTGATAATGAAGAGGACGTAGAAACTCAGATTAATACAATAGATGCTGTTATCGCAGAGAATCCGGATGTTCTTTGTATTTCGGCAAGTGACATGGATTCCTGTGAGGCACAGCTTGAAGCTGCAAAGGAAAATGGAATTCCGGTTATAGCATTTGATTCTAATGTAGCCGAGAAAAAACTGGTGAAGGCATATCGGGGAACCGATAATGTGCAGGTAGGAAAGATGGCTGCTTATCAGCTTGGCAGTGCACTCGGAAAGATGGGAAAGGTTGCGGTTTTTTCCGCACAGCAGAAGACAAAGAGTGTTCAGGATCGTGTAGAAGGATTTATGAATAATATCGGGAAGTACGGAGACATTGAAGTTGTGGAAACCATTTATTCTGATCAGGTAGATGATATGGAGGCTTCCATGAAGGAAGTTCTGGAAAAATATCCCACACTGGATGGTGTATTCTGTACCAATGCAGATATTACGGAGATGTATCTGAATCTGGAGAAGAGTGATGAGCATGATGCACCGGCTCTGGTAGGGGTTGATGCAACTACTAAGCAGCAGGAAGCAATCCGTAATGGAGAAGAGATTGGCTGTGTTTCCCAGCAGCCTTATGCTATGGGATACCAGACAATCTGGGCAGCAGTTGAAACAACGGCACCGAAGAAATCTGTTGTGATCGAGAAAAATGTACTGAGCAATCCGGCATGGATCGATGCAGACTGTCTGGATGATCCGGACTACAGTGGATATTTATATACAGAATAAGAATTAAAGATAAACGCTCCGGGAGGATGTACAGGGTCTCAAATGCATTAATTAAGAGGATTTTCTATAAGAGGAATGTGTCTGCTGGGACAGACCGGTAATACAGAACTTATATATAAAGCAGAATTATATACGAAAGAAGAAGCATGAAAACAGTGATGAGTTGTTTTCGTGCTTTTTTTGTGTTATAGAATATTACTCCGTAATGTTCTATAACATAAAAAAGCTCTCCGGGCAGGCTCCTTATTTATATCTCTTCTTCTTTGAAATAAAAATATAAATAAATCAGAAGCTTTGACTGTATAAAAAGATTTATATTGATGATATAATCACATACACGATATAAAAATAACAAAAAAATATTGGATGGATGAAAAATATTTGATAAAATTGTTTAATAAGATTGTAATTTTAAAGAATATATGATAAAATTTGACTATAAATTCTTGAAAATATATGCAAAAATTAAGCAAAAAGGAGAAGAAAATGAAACAATGGTCAGAGATCATCAGAAATGTCACCATGTTGTCGCAGCTTGGACTGTCTCTCATAACCCCTGTCCTGATATGTCTGGCAGTATGCTGGCTGATTGTTTCTAAGACTGGAGCTGGAGGATGGGTATATATCCCCGGTTTTTTCTTTGGTCTTGGAGGTTCCGGGACAGTGGCATATAAATTTTATCTTTCTATTAACAGACAGCAGAAGAAAGAGAACAAAAAGAAGAAAAATAAAGTATCGTTTAACAGACACCTGTAATGATACAGAAACGAAAGGGAGATTTATATGAGTATTATGGATAATGTTCAGCCTGCCGTAAAGAAGGAAACCGGGAAGGTAGCCGCCATCACCGGAATCGGGCTGATTTTGATGTGGATCGTGTTTGGAGTGCTGCATGCTTTCATGCCACAGAAGGTACCGTTTGATTATACGGTGTTTCTTGGAGGGGCAGTGGGAGGATGTGTGGCAGTCCTTAATTTCTTTTTTATGGGACTTGCAGTGCAGAAAGCAGCTGCAGCAACAGATGAGGACACAGCGAGAATGAGGATCAAAGCAAGTTACTCCCAGAGAATGCTGATCCAGATGTTGTGGGTGATCTTGGCAATCGTGGCACCCTGTTTTCATTTTGTGGCAGGAATCGTTCCTCTTTTATTTCCCGGAACAGGAATTAAAATTGCAGGAATTTTTCATACTAACAAATAGGTATTTCTATATCAAACCGGAACAGTACCGGGAGAGACAGGAGGTGAATAAAGAGTATGGAATTGGATATCAGTGGGGCAAGGATATTCTTTACATTACCCATTAATGTGCCTGTTCTCGGACCATTAAGGATCAGTGAGACAATGGTGGTAAGCTGGATTGTTATGATACTCATAACAGGTTTGTGTATCTGGCTGACACATGATCTGAAAGAAGAGAACATTTCCAAACGTCAGGCTGTGGCAGAGCTCATTGTAGAGAAGGCCAACAGCTTTGTAATCGGAAATATGGGTGAGAAATTCAGATACCTGATACCATTTGTTGCAGCACTTTTTGCAACCAGTGTGGTTTCCAACCTGATCAGTCTGATCGGACTTCGAAGCCCTACAGCAGACCTTTCTACTGAGGCTGCCTGGGCAGTTGTGGTTTTCATTATGATCACAGCACAGAAGATAAAGACCAGCGGATTTGGCGGTTATCTGAAAGGATTTACAACTCCGATCGCAGTTATGACACCGTTTAATATTCTTTCCGAGCTGGCTACACCTGTCAGTATGGCGTGTCGTCATTTCGGAAATATCCTTTCCGGTGTGGTAATCAATGGCCTGATCTATGGGGCACTGGCAGTCGCAAGTTCCGCGCTTCTGGGCCTGATCCCGGGTGCACTGGGAGATGTACTGTCAAAGATACCGATTCTTGATGTCGGTGTACCTGCGATAACGTCGGTCTATTTTGACTGGTTCTCAGGAGTTATGCAGGCGTTTATCTTCTGTATGCTGACTGTAATGTATATTGCAAATGCAGCAGAAGAGTAGCAGAAACATGATTTGCCGGAGCAAAACGGCAGCGGTGGTAACCGCAAAGAATGCTGAAATACAGCAGAAAAATTAATACCGCAGCAAAGGGGAAAAGCTGCAGATTATTATTTAACAGGAGGGTTTTAATATGGATTTTCAGTTATTGGCAAAAGGTATCGCATTAGCAGGATGTGCAATTGGAGCAGGATGTGCGCTGATCGCAGGTATCGGACCTGGTATTGGTGAAGGTAACGCAGTAGCAAAGGCGCTGGAGGCAATCGGACGCCAGCCTGAGTGCAAGGGTGATGTTACTTCTACCATGCTTCTTGGATGTGCCATCGCAGAGACAACAGGTATCTACGGTTTCGTAACCGGTCTGTTGCTTATCTTCGTTGCACCTGGTATGTTCATGAACTTCCTGAGCTGATAAAAACAGCTGAGATGCCGGATATCACAGATTAAGCGGCATCTGATATGGAACCTGTGGATAATTCCGGCAATAGCCGGAGAATGATCCGCATAAATACAGACAGGAGGTTACAAACATGCAGGTACAGGAATTAGTTGGAATTGTGCCGTGGAATTTTATAGCGACGATTTGCAACCTTTTTATTCAGGTATATCTGATCAAACGTTTCCTCTTCAAGCCCATCAATGAGATGCTGGAAAAGCGCAAAGCGAAAGCGGATGCCCAGATCCAGGATGCAGTGAAGGCAAAGGAAGAAGCTCAGGCAATGAAGGCAGAATATGAAAAGAATATGCAGGAAGCCAAGAATAGGGCAAATGACATTGTGATGACAGCTCAGAAAACAGCCGCTATCCAGAGTGAAGAGATGCTTAAGGAGGCTTCCAGTCAGGTAACTGCCATGAAAGAGAAGGCAGAGAAAGACATTGCCCAGGAGAAACGTAAGGCAGTCAACGAGATCAAGGGAGAAATCGGCGGTATGGCTGTTGAGATTGCCGGAAAAGTGATCGAGCGCGAAATTAGTGAAGAGGATCATGCAAAACTGATTGATGAGTTTATTGAGAATGTAGGTGAGGCATCATGACAAAAACTGCCAGAGTTTACGGCGGAAGTCTGTATGACCTTGCCGCTGATGAAAAGCTCGATGGACAGATCATGGAGCAGATGATCGCAGTCAGACAGATTTTCAGGGAAAATCCGGGATATTTGAAATTGCTGGGAGAACCGGCGATTCCTGAAGACGAGAGACTTAAGATGATTGAAGAGGCTTTCGGAGGGCAGGCAGAGAGATATCTGGTGAATTTCCTGAAATTATTGTGTGAACGCAAGATTCTGAGAGAGTTTGCCGGATGCTGCGAAGAGTTTATCAGACGCTACAACAGTGCACATGGAATTGCAGAAGCCGTGGTTACCAGTGCAGTGAAGCTCAGTGATACTCAGATGGAAGCTCTGAAAGCGAAGCTTGAGAAGCTAAGTGGAAAGAAAGTGTATCTGGTTCAGAAAACAGATGCATCCGTTCTTGGCGGACTTCGCGTGGAACTGGAGGGCGTACAGCTTGACGGTACAGTACAGAGCCGTATTTCCGGTATTTCAAAGAAACTGAATGAATTGGTAGTATAAAGAACTGGATTCCGGATTTGAGAATCGTACTGTATGGGTATTTGACATATGGATATGAAAAATCTTTAAATTTCTGAATTCAGACAGTGCAAAATAATAGAATATAAAAGGATGGAATGGAAACATGCAATTAAAACCTGAGGAAATATCCAAGGTCATCCGAAGCCAGATAAAATATTACGAAAATGCCATTCAACAGAACGAGACAGGTACGATCCTTATGGTTGGTGACGGTATTGCCAGAGCCAGCGGACTGGTAAACTGTATGTCAGGAGAGCTTCTGGAATTTGAGGACGGAAGCTTTGGTATGGCACAGAACCTGGAGGAGAACAGTGTCTCCATCGTAATCTTTGGTTCAGATGAGAACATTGGTGAGGGTCAGACCGTAAAGCGTACAGGCAAGGTCGTGTCTGTACCTGTAGGCGACGCCATGGTTGGACGTGTTGTAAATGCACTGGGACAGCCAATTGACGGAGCAGGCCCGATTGATACAAAAGAATTCCGGCCAATCGAGAGCAAGGCACCAGGAATCTGTGAGAGAAGATCTGTATATCAGCCTCTTCAGACCGGTATCAAAGCCATCGACTCTATGATCCCTATCGGACGTGGACAGCGAGAACTGATCATTGGTGACCGTCAGACCGGTAAAACTACAATTGCTACAGATACCATTATTAACCAGAAGGGAAAAGATGTGATCTGTATCTATGTAGCCATTGGACAGAAGCGTTCCACAGTAGCTACATTAGTAGAGAACCTGACCAGAAACGGCGCAATGGATTATACTATCGTTGTGGCAGCTACAGCATCTGAGTCAAGCCCGCTGCAGTATATCGCACCGTATTCCGGATGTGCAATGGGTGAATACTTTATGAATAAGGGAAAAGATGTGCTGATCATCTATGATGATTTAAGTAAGCATGCAGTTGCATACCGTGCACTTTCCCTGCTGATCCGTCGTCCGCCTGGACGTGAGGCATATCCGGGTGATGTTTTCTATCTGCATTCCAGACTTCTGGAACGTGCAGCGAAGCTGGACGATGAACATGGCGGCGGTTCCATGACAGCACTGCCGATCATCGAGACACAGGCAGGTGACGTATCTGCCTATATTCCTACCAACGTTATTTCTATTACAGATGGACAGATATTCCTGGAGACAGAGTTATTCCATTCAGGAATCATGCCTGCTGTAAACCCGGGTATCTCCGTATCACGAGTTGGTGGTGATGCGCAGATCAAGGCAATGAAGAAGGTAGCAGGAACACTGAAACTGATTTATTCCCAGTACCGTGAGCTGCAGAGCTTCGCACAGTTTGGTTCTGATCTGGATGCTGATACAAAGGCGCGTCTGGAACAGGGAGCACGTATTGTGGAAGTTCTGAAACAGAACCAGAATGCACCGGTTCCTGTAGAGAAACAGGTTGCGATCCTTTATGCGGTTACAAAGGGTGTTCTGGAATCAGTAAAAGTGGAAGACGTAAATGTATATGAATCAGGATTATATACCTATCTGGATACAGATGCAGCAGGCGTAGAGGTTATGCAGGAAATCCGCTCAACAGGCAAGCTGGAGCAGGAAACAGAGCAGAAGCTTCGTAGCGTACTGGATGCGTATACAGAGAACTTCCTGAATACAAGACCTGAGAAATAAAGTGATTAGGAGGGTATCGTATGGCTTCGAATATGAAAGCGGTAAAGCTGCGTATCAAGAGTGTACAGAGTACAATGCAGATTACCAAGGCCATGGAGCTTGTAGCGTCCTCCAAACTGCGTAAGGCAAAGGAACGTGCAGAGGTATGCCGTCCGTACTTTACAGAACTTCATGAGACATTGAAAGAGATTGCAAGGGAGAATACAGATTTCTCATCCGTTTATGCGAAAGAGTCTTCCAACAATAAAACCTGCTATGTAGTGATCGCAGGTGACAGAGGACTGGCAGGCGGATATAACACCAATCTTTTTAAATGTCTGGAGGCTTCTGCTGAAGGTAAGGACTACATGGTCCTGCCGGTTGGAAAGAAAGCAGTAGAATATTTCCGCCAGAGAGAGATTGAAGCTCTGACAGAACAGTTTGCAGAGGCAGGAAGTATTTCTGTAGCGGATTGTTTTGAGATGGCAAATATGCTCTGTACAGAATTTCGCAAAGGAACCTTTGGCCATATTGAATTATGTTATACTGTCTTTAATTCTATGCTTTCCCAGCAGCCGGAGGTATTTTCCATGCTTCCTATGACTGATATCAGAGAGGAAAGCGGAGGTAAGATAGAGACGAAGAATCTGATCCTCTATGAACCGGACGGAGAGACAGTATTTGATGCCATTGTTCCGGAATATCTGGCAGGCCTGGTTTATGGCGGTATCTGCGAAAGTACTGCAAGTGAACTGGCAGCCAGACGTATGGCTATGGATGCAGCCACAAGTAATGCGGAAGAGATGATCGATCAGCTCAATCTGTATTACAACAGGGCACGTCAGGCCAGCATCACGCAGGAGATCACGGAGATTGTTGCAGGTGCGGAAGGTCTTTAGAAATAGGAGATTATAAACATGAGTGAAAAACACATTGGCGAGGTAGTGCAGGTTATCGGTCCGGTACTGGATATCCGCTTTGCGCACGATGAACTGCCGCCTCTTCTCAATGCCATAGAGATTGATAATGATGGCGCAAAGCTGGTTGCCGAGGTTGCACAGCAGGTTGGTGATGATGTGGTAAGATGTATTGCCATGAACTCTACTGACGGTCTGGTGCGCGGTGCCAAAGCTCTGGATACAGGCGGTCCAATTTCCGTTCCTGTAGGTGAGGAATGCCTGGGACGAGTATTTAACCTTCTGGGTGACCCGGTAGACAATCTTCCGGCACCGGAGGCAAAGGAACGCTGGTCTATCCATCGTCAGGCTCCTTCTTATGAAGAACAGATGCCTGCAACAGAGATCCTGGAGACAGGAATTAAGGTTGTTGACCTGATCTGTCCTTATGCAAAGGGTGGTAAGATCGGTCTTTTCGGTGGTGCAGGTGTAGGAAAAACAGTTCTTATCATGGAGCTGATCCACAATGTAGCAACTGCACACGGCGGACTTTCCGTATTTACAGGTGTAGGAGAGCGTACACGTGAGGGAAATGACCTTTACAATGAAATGAAAGAAAGTGGAGTTATCGACAAGACTGCTCTGGTTTACGGTCAGATGAACGAGCCGCCCGGAGCACGTATGAGAGTTGGACTTTCCGGACTTACCATGGCGGAATACTTCCGTGATGAGAAGAACCAGGATGTGCTCCTCTTTATTGACAATATTTTCCGTTTTACACAGGCAGGTTCCGAGGTGTCTGCTCTTCTGGGACGTATGCCTTCAGCTGTAGGTTATCAACCTACACTGGCAACTGAAATGGGTAACCTGCAGGAACGAATTACTTCCACAAGAAAGGGCTCCATCACATCTGTACAGGCTGTATATGTGCCTGCCGATGACCTGACTGACCCGGCTCCTGCAACTACATTCTCACATCTGGATGCAACAACTGTACTTTCCCGTGAGATTTCCAGCCAGGGTATTTATCCGGCTGTTGATCCTCTGGATTCCACAAGCCGTATCCTTTCTCCTGAAATCGTAGGAACAGAGCATTATGAGATTGCCAGATCAGTACAAAGAGTTCTTCAGCGTTACAAAGAGCTTCAGGACATTATTGCCATCATGGGTATGGATGAGTTGTCAGAGGAAGACAAACGTACTGTAAGCCGTGCCCGTAAGGTTCAGAGATTCCTGTCACAGAGCTTCTCTGTAGCAGAACAGTTTACAGGTATGCCTGGCAAATATGTTCCGCTGAAGGAGACGCTGAGAGGATTCAGAATGATCCTTAACGGTGAGTGTGATGACATTCCTGAGAGTTATTTCCTATTTGTGGGAACCATCGATGAAGTGTTTGAAAAAGCGAAGAATCAGTAAAGGGGGAAATGTCCTATGAGTACTTTCCCGTTGAGAATCGGAACACCGGACGGATTACTCTTTGAAGGCAATGTGGAGCGTGTGATCTGCAGAACTGTCAGCGGTGATCTGGCCATTCTTGCCAGACACTGTAATTACTGTACTGCCCTGGGAATGGGCGAAGCAAGTGTGGTAATGGAAGACGGCAGCAGACGGACCGCAGCCTGTATTGGCGGAATGCTTTCTGTTATGAACGGAAAGTGCCGTGTCCTTGCAACTACCTGGGAGTGGAAAGAGGATATTGATGAGCAGCGTGCGCAGGAAGCTAAGAAAAGAGCTGAGGAGATGATCGCCAAAGGTGGTTTGAGTGATCATGATTATAAGATTGTGGAGGCTAAACTGCAGAGGGCGTTGGTGCGTTTGAGTGTGAAGAGCTGAGAAAATAAGAGTTATTAAAAGACTGACAGGAAATCCGGGAGGAGAGACTGTCGGTCTTTTTTGTTTGTGATATGGCTTTTTGGGGATATAGTGGGAAGAATTTGAGGGAGGGATTTGAAGGAGGGACGCATAGAAAAGGGACGCATAGAAAAGGGACGCATAGAAAAATAATTTATTTCATGTGCGGTTTCGGACATTAAGATATTCTAAGCTGCTCAAAATCTGCTAAAGGCATGAGAAAAATGCCACAAACTCGCTTCGCTCAGGCAGTGTGTCATTTTTCTCATAACGCAGATTTTGACCAGCTAAGAATATCTAAATATCCTGCAAATGCACATGAAATAAATTATTTTTCTATGCTGGTAGTTGGAGATTTTAAACACACTGGCAGGGACTTATTTGATTTGGTGTTGCTGTTCATGCGCTACTATCCCGCGGGGTGTTTTTGGGGCATGAATATGCCAAAATCCCGATACATACAAGCCTATATTCCATTGACGTGGGTAATCTGGAATTTTGGCTACATTACTGTAAACGGAGCGAACGGCAACGATTCGGTTAAAAAGATGAAACATAGTATATTGTCACACATTGACACTTTACCATGATGAGGTTAAAATAGAGATAGATTATGCGACTGTAGGGGAAAGTGGGCAGTTGTGATATTATTCTGAATTTCGGTGGTTTGCCGGGATTATTTGGACAGGAGCGAATATGTTATGATAGCAGAAAAAATGAAACCTTATGTAAAAAATAATTCAGCCATCCGTATGATGTTTGAGGAGGGAAATCGTCTCAGAGCCATTTACGGAGCGAACAAAGTTTATGATTTCAGTCTTGGGAATCCGAGCGTTCCGGCACCGGAGTGTGTGAAGGAGGCTATTATTGATCTGGTGAACGAAGTGGAGCCGACAGTGCTTCATGGTTATATGAGTAATGCGGGATTTGAGGATGTGCGCCAGACGATTGCGGAATCTCTGAACCACCGCTTTGGAACTAAATTTGCAGCGAAGAATCTGATTATGACAGTTGGAGCAGCCAGCGGTCTGAATGTGATTTTCAAGACGATCCTGAATCCAGAGGAAGAAGTGATTGTTTTTGCACCATATTTTCTGGAATATGGTGCATATGTGCGTAATTTTGATGGCAAGCTTGTGGAAATCTCTCCGGATACAACCACATTCCAACCGAATCTTGAGGAGTTTGAGCAGAAGATTACAGCAAAGACAAGAGCAGTGATCGTAAATACACCGCACAATCCGACTGGTGTTGTATATTCCGAAGAAACCATTAAGAAGCTGGCAGCAATTCTTGAGAAAAAACAGAAGGAATTTGGCAGTGTAATTTACCTGATTTCTGACGAGCCATACAGAGAGCTGGCTTATGATGGTGTAGAAGTTCCGTATCTGACAAAATATTACGATAATACTATTGTTGGCTATTCTTACAGTAAATCTTTGTCTCTTCCGGGAGAGCGTATCGGTTATCTGGTAATTCCGGATGAGGCAGATGGCAGCGAAGAACTTATTACTGCAGCGGCTATTGCCAACCGTACTATCGGATGTGTCAATGCCCCATCCCTGATGCAGAAGGTGATTGCCAAATGTGTAGATGCAGAAGTGGATGTAGCTGCATATGACAAGAACCGTCTGGCGTTATACAATGGACTGAAAGAATGCGGATTCGAGTGCATCAAACCCCAGGGTGCATTCTACCTCTTTGTGAAATCACCGGTAGCAGATGAAAAAGCGTTCTGCGAAGCTGGAAAGAAATATAATATTCTCATGGTTCCGGGAAGTTCCTTTGCCTGCCCGGGTTATGTGAGACTGGCTTATTGTGTATCTTATGATACTATCATTAATTCCCTGCCGGAGTTTAAGAAACTGGCAGAAGAGTTTGGACTGTGAAAACGGCGGGGATTGACATTGGGACAACAACGATAAGCGGTGTTGTTCTGGAAAAAGAGGAAAACGGACAGGCAAAGATTCTGGAGGCAAAAACTGTAGAGAACGGTTGCTTTATCGAAACCGGAAATGAATGGGAAAGAATACAGTATGCAAAAGAAATTGTAGAAAGAGCAGTGAATCTGCTGGATTATTTCCTGGAGAAGTATCCGCATGTTGAGCGGATTGGGCTCACAGGGCAGATGCATGGAATTGTCTATGTTGACAAAGAAGGAAATTGTGTCAGTCCGTTATATACATGGCAGGATGCCAGAGGAAGTATCTACGCTGGGGATCAGATTCCTTTAACAGAAGAAATCCGGGAAAGATGTCAAATCCATGCTGCTTCAGGATATGGGCTTGTCACACACATTTATAATATCAGACATAATCTGGTTCCGTATTCGGCTTTGAGTTTCTGTACGATCATGGATTATTTTGGAATGTATTTGACAGGGCGTAAAAAACCATTGGTACATGTGAGCAATGCGGCAAGTTTTGGCTTCTTTGACAGCCATAAGATGTGCTTTGAAAAAGAAAAACTGGCTGAAATGGGAGTGGACGTAAATTGGCTGCCTGATGTCTGTACGGGAATAGAAAAATTGGGTACATACAGAGGACGGACAGTTACAACAGCAATCGGAGACAATCAGGCAAGCTTCCTCGGAGCAGCAGGTGATGAGGAGAATACATTACTGGTCAATATGGGAACCGGCGGACAGATTTCTGTTCTTTCCAGTCAGTATTTTTCGGGAGATGGAATTGAGGCGAGACCTTTCCTGAATGGGAAGTATCTGCTTGCGGGAGCATCTCTGTGTGGCGGCAAGGCGTATGCGCTCCTGGAACAGTTTTTCCGAAAAATTGTAAAAGAAGCGACCGGACAGGATCAGCCATTATACAAAGTAATGGAAAAGATGGCAAGAACAGGGAGAGACCTGAATAGTGAAAGAACTGAAAGTCGAAAGATTAAAGTTGAAACAACATTTGACGGTACGCGGGTGAATCCGGAAAAAAGCGGCAGTATTACTCAGGTAAGTTCCGAAAACTTTACACCTGAAGATTTCTGCTATGGTGTTCTGAAGGGAATGAGCACAGAACTGTATCAGATGTATATGACTATTCAGAAAGGAACCGGCATAAAGATCAGGCGTATGATTGGTTCAGGGAATGGACTGAGAAAAAATCCGGTACTGTGCGAAATTATTGAAGATATGTTCAATGCAGAACTTGTTTTGGCAGAATGTGAGGAGGAAGCTGCGACAGGGGCGGCAATGAGCAGTAGTATGTATAACTATAGTAACTCCACCAGATAATAAAATGAAGCAGTGAAGCGGATTGTGAATAACCAATTGATTTTAATACTGGAATTTGAGGAAAGGGGCTGTCCTGAAAATAGACAGCTCCTTCTTTACTGTCCGATTTATTGTATGTTATTTTTCGACATGTTCTGATATATTTTGGAGCATGCCGGAAAATTTTATGAAAACTGCAAAAAAATTCAGGAAAAAAAAGACAGCATTTTAAACGCTATAGAAAAAATGTAATTTTTGAAAAAACAATTATTGTAATAATCTCCCGAACGTGACATAATAAGAATGGAAAAGTAAAGGGCAGGTTAAATTCTGATTAGAGACAGGTAAAATAACCTGCTTACATTATGCGCCGATTTCCTGGGATGAGGATGGAAATCAGGCAGACGACAAAGGAGAAAATAATGGGAATTTTTTCAATGATATTGTCATTGCTGAGCGGAGTGGCATTATTTCTGTTTGGTATGTCATTGATGGGCGATGGCCTGAAAATGGTTGCCGGAAATAAGCTGGAAGCTTTCCTGTATCGAATGACAAACACACCGCTGAAGGGAGTTGCTCTGGGTACTGGTGTTACCAGCGTGATTCAGTCTTCTTCTGCCACAACCGTTATGGTCATTGGTTTTGTTAACTCAGGTATGATGAAACTGAAACAGGCCATCGGTATTATCATGGGAGCCAACATCGGAACCAGTATTACCGGATGGATCCTCTGTCTTTCTTATATTGACGGAAAGAACGGAATTGCGAAGATTTTATCTACAGCAACAATTTCAGCAGTAGTAGCGATTATTGGTATTATCCTTCGCATGGCATGTAAGCGTTCCGTGCATAAAAATATCGGTAATATCATGCTTGGTTTTGCAATCCTGATGACAGGTATGCAGACAATGAGCGGTGCTGTTTCACCACTGAAGGACAGCCCCACATTTACAAACATGCTGACAATGTTTTCCAACCCGCTGATTGGTATTCTGGTAGGTATTGCCTTTACTGCAGTGCTGCAGAGTGCATCTGCCACAGTCGGTGTATTGCAGGCGTTATCTGTAACAGGTATCCTGACATTCTCCAGTGCATTCCCGATCGTTCTTGGTATCGGTGTAGGTGCTGCCTGTCCGGTTCTGATTTCAGCAATCGGTGCGAATAAGAATGGTAAACGTACAGCACTTGTTTATCTGATCAATGACCTGTTTGGTCTTATCCTCTGGTCAGTGATTTTCTACACTGTAAATGCTGTTGTGCATTTCGGATTTATGGATATGATCATGTCACCGGTTGCAATTGCTTTACTGAATACTGTATTCCGTGTAGCAACAGTATGTGTTCTTTTCCCGTTCATACCGAAGATCGAGCAGCTGGTGTGCTGGCTTGTAAAAGACAGTGCAGAGGAACTGGAAGATGAAGCAGACTTTGATCTTCTGGAAGAACGTCTTCTGAATTATCCGGCACTTGCTATTGGACAGTGTCATCGTGCCATGAGCGGTATGGCAAGGAAGCTTCGCAAGAATGTCAACCGTGCCATGAACCTTCTGAATGAATATCAGCAGGATAAATTTGATAAGGTACAGAGAAAAGAGAACCTGATCGATAAATACGAAAGCCGTCTTGGGGAATATCTGATGAAGCTCACAAAGCATGAGATGAACAGTGCCCAGACAAGGCAGGCATCCCTTTATCTTCATACCATCAATGACTTTGAGAGAATCGGTGACCATGCATCCTACATTGCCTATATGTCCAGTGAAATGCATGATAATCACACTAATTTCTCACAGGAAGCCTGGGATGAGCTGAATGTAGTAATGGAAGCAGTTCGTGAGGAGATCAATCTTACCTGTCGTGCATTCCTCAATGATGACAAAGAGATGGCTCAGAGAGTTGCACCTCTTGGAATGATTATCACATCCTTATGCAATGAGCTAAAGATGCATCATGTAGAGCGTCTGAGTAATGGCAACTGCGGACTGGAAGAGGGAACTGTATATACAGACATTCTCAACAGCTTCAACCGTATTGCAGCACATTGTGCAAGTGCAATGGTAGCCCTTCTCAAGAGTGGAGACGAGAATCCGGATATGCATATCCATGATTCCAAGATTTACCCATCTGACAGCGTGGAATATTATACATACTTCAAGGAATATCGCCAGAAGTATGAAATCGTAAAGAACGAGGAACACATGCGAAGCATGGAACCGGAAGAAGTAGAATAATACTTTTATACTACAAAGCAATAAATATATATGATATAATGACAGCAGATGATCTGGAAACGGATGTCTGCTGTTTTCTATTATATTACTGGGCATGCAAGATTGTAGGAATGATTTTTTGAATACGTTCCGGAGTGTGCAGACTGACGAGCCAGCAGGCAGGATCATTTTTGTAAATCAAATATATTCATTCAGGCAGAGATTCTTCCTGTAGACTGGATCAGTTATAGCAGGCGGAAATTGTGCAAACATAACACTCTGTAAACATAACACCCAAAGGAGGAAGTAATTATGTTATTCGACAGCAGAACAGTTTATCTCGGTGCATCCAGGGACAAATATGAGCAGTATTGTAAAGCCTTAGATTCAGAGAAAATCAAATACAAAACAAAGAGAGTTAACCACGAAGAAAAAATGATAGCCCCGGGCAGGGGAACTGCCCGCAGCATGGGTGGGAACTTCGGAACAGATAAAACATTGTATGAAATCATGGTCGGAGAGAAAGATTACGACAATGCAATGGGGATTCTGACAGCACTGAAGTAGACGGAACCTATCCTGAAAAAGAAAGTATGCAAAAAAGTGTGCAAGATAATGTGCAAGATAACGGAAATTCTGGAGGTGTTTTTGTGGGAGAATATAAACCGCACTTGAAGATGAACTTGATCCAAATGACATTACCAGATAAACCGAATAGCAGAAATCAGAGATATATAAAAATATAAAGAGCAGGAAGGAAAAATAAGATGGAATTTACAGGTGTATACCACAAAACATCAGAGCAGATGAGTTATCCCCTGGATGAGGACAGACTGATTGTAAATATTAAGACTGGATATGATGTAAAACAGGTGTTTATCCATTACGGAGATCCTTATGAGGCCGGGATTCTGGGTGGAAATGAAAAATGGACAGGAAAAAGAGAGGAAATTATTTATAAAAAACGTCTGCCCCATCAAATCTGGTGGACAACAACACTTTTTCCTGCATATAAAAGATGTAAATATTATTTTGAACTGAGGACAGAGAAGGAAGTCTGGTATTATTTTGAAGACGGTTTCCTGACAGAAGAGCAGCTTCAGATGGATGGGCGTATGCAGCAGTGCTTTATTGTTCCCTGGATGAATCCGGCAGATATAAACCGCACACCTGCATGGGTAAATGACACCATCTGGTATCAGATTTTTCCGGACAGGTTCTGCAATGGGACGCCGGAAAAGAATGGAAATGATATCACGCCGTGGAGAAATCACGGAACTATAACAAATGAGGAAAAATTCGGAGGGAATCTGGAAGGAATCCGTCAGAGATTACCGTATCTTCAGGAGCTGGGGATTACCGGTATTTATCTGAATCCGATCATGGAAGCAGAGTCCAATCACAAATATGACACTACGGATTATACAAAGATTGATCCGGCTTTCGGTGATGAAGAAACGATGAAAGCACTTTGCAGGGAAGCGCATGAAAAGGGAATCCGTATTATGGTAGATGCAGTATTTAATCATTGCGGAAGAAAATTTGCGCCGTGGATGGATGTGCTGGAGCATGGGAAAGATTCTCGTTATGCAGACTGGTTTATGATAGAAGACTGGGAACAGATTGGAAAAAGAGCAGACACCAGAGACCGGCGTTTTTACTCTTTTGCATTTACAGATGCGATGCCGAAACTGAATACGAATAATGAAGAAGTGATCGAATATTTCTGCGAGATCTGTGAGGACTGGATTCGGAAATTTGATATAGATGGAATCCGTTTTGACGTGGGAAATGAAGTGTCTCATCGGTTCTTAAAGAGGATACGGGAACATCTAAAAGTGGTAAAACCGGATCTTTATCTGCTTGGAGAAATCTGGCATGATGCAAGTCAGTGGCTGCAGGGGGATGAATATGATTCAGTTATGAATTATCCGCTGCTCAGTGGAATCCATGACTTTTTCCTTGATAAAACGATGAAAAAAGAGGAATTCGAATACATGGTAAACCGTTGCTATACCATGTATATGCAGCAGAATAATGATGTGCTTTTTAACCTGCTGGATTCACACGATACGGAACGTCTTATGAACCGTTTTCATGATCTGGATAAGTTCTATCAGCAGCTTGCAATTCTCTTTACTCTCCCGGGAAGTCCCTGTATTTACTATGGAACGGAGATTGCAATGGAAGGTGCCCATGATCCGGACTGCAGAAGATGTATGCCTTGGAGCGAGATTCACGGCGAAGAGAATCAGGAAAAGATAGCAACAATGCGTAAACTGATCATGCTCAGAAGAAATGAAAAAACATGCAGGAGCCCACATTTCCATTTCCCGGATACCTATGAAAACGATCGATGCATAGAGTATATCAAAATAGATGAAGAAGGAAATAAAATGGAAGTTTTGTTAAATACATCGGAGAAAGAGATAAAGGTAAAAGAAGCCGGAGAAGTGCTTTTTGCCCGGGAGTTTGATGGAGAGATACTTGGTGTGAATGGAACATTGATCCGAAGGATTTAGACAACAGAGCACGGAAAAAGAAACGAATATCCCGAAAGAATATTACTGCTATATAATAAAGAAGTCCCCGGGCCGCTGCATATAACAGCAGTGGGAGGGGACTTGCCTGCATTATTTATGAGGATTGCCATAGTTAAACAGATTGAATAAATTTCTCTACATAATGCAGAGCCGCTCCGATTGCCGGTGTATATTGTCCGTTGGTACCGACCAGAATCTGTGTTTTATCCAGTATGAATGGTGCGGCTGTATGGAGATGCTCTGCCAGATATTCAATATCTTCTTCTGTAAAATAAGGTGCCAGATATCCGCTGAGGATGATCGGTGCATCGATAACAAGGTTAAGATTCTTCATGGCAAATGCCAGATGGTTTAAAAAATCTTTCCAGATCTGTATGATCTGGGGAGATTTTTTTTCGCGCAGAAGAGGGAAAAATTCTTTGGCAGGAATACCTGCAGCCTGTTCCAGTGCATTGGCAGAGCAGTAGGTTTCCAGGCAGCCACGGCTGCCGCAGTAGCAAAGTGGGCCGTCGGGATTAATACATATATGTTCAAGAGTTCCGCTGTGCATGGAGATCCCCTGATGAATCTGATGATTGGTAATGATGCCGCCGCCCAGATTTCGGTTCAGCAGGATGATAACAGCACTGTCAAGCTCAGGATGATTCCATAATTCAAGGAACGCAGCTGATTTCGAATCATGTTCCAGATAACAGGGATATGGAAGATATCTGGAAAAATCATCCAGTTTCATGCCTGTGCTATTCATGATATCTCCATATAGTACGGTGGTATGATTCGGGGATGTGATACCCTGTGTAGCAATGGAGATGCCAAGAACTTTGTCATTGTCATACTGGCGCGATGAGATGAATTCTTTTACTGCGTCAGTAACCTGTTTATAGTAATCCGGTGTGTTGGAATATGGAAGCGGAATGGTATCTGTATAGAAAGCATTTCCATATAAATCTACAGCAGTAATATGAAACATCCCTTTTAAAATACCGATGCCAATGGAAATTTTAAAATCTGATACAATCTGAAGGGCGTTTGCCTTTCTTCCACCGGTGGATTCAAAGAAACCATTTTTTTCAATAAGACCTTCCTGTTCCAGAAGATTCAGGTTCTGACTGACAGTGGATAAACCCATCTGCAGTTCCTGAACGATCTGTAGCTTGGAGGTCGTTTTTTTTCTGTAAATGTACTGGTAAACCTTTGATTTATTTATTTTCTTGAGACTAATGTTGGTTAATCCCTTTTCACTCATAATATTCTCCTGATTATGTTACAAGATAATGTTAAGTTTCAGTTTTATTGTAGCATAGAACGAAAAAAAAACAATAAAAATATCCGGCACGATCAGCAACATCAATTTGTCAGCACACTATAGTAAAATAGACAAAAAAGTTGTTTGAAAATTAGAATTTCTGTCAATGGATTTTTTAAAAGAAAAGATATATACTCAACTTACAGTTAAGATATAAACGTAAGTAAAGAACATAACAACAAACAATAAGTATCGAATAAGACAAACAAGGAGGATATAACATGAAATTATCAATCAATGGAATCAAGGAACAGGAAGCATGGAAAAAGGCAGGAATCGCTCTTCCGGGTTATGATGTAGAGGCTGCCTCTGAGAATGCAAAGGAGAATCCGGTATGGGTTCACTTTGGTATCGGAAATATTTTCCGTGTGTTTATCGGTGGAATTGCAGATGGTCTTCTGGAAGAGGGAGTTCTGGATCGTGGGATTACCTGTGTGGAAACCTTTGATTATGATGTAGTAGATAAGATTTATGATCCATATGACAATCTGGGATTAAGTGTAATCCTGCATGGGGATGGAACCCGTGAGTATAAAGTAGTCGGAGCTTTTGCGGAAGCAGTGAAGGCACAGTCTTCTAATGCAGAACAGTGGAAACGCCTGAAAGAAATCTTCACAAGCAAATCCCTGCAGATGGTTTCATTTACGATTACAGAGAAAGGCTATGCATTACAGAAAGCGGACGGAACATGGTTCCCGTTTGTAGAGGCAGATATCAAGAATGGTCCGGATAAAGCGGCTGGTGCCATGGCAGTTCTGGTTGCAATGCTTTATGAAAGATATAAAGCCGGCGAATATCCCATCGCACTGGTTTCCATGGATAACTGCTCACAGAACGGTGCAAAGCTTCGTGAGTCAGTACTGACAATGACAGAAGAGTGGAAGAAAGCAGGATTTGTTGATGAGGGATTTGTGAACTATGTAAGCGATGAGAAAGTAGTTGCTTTTCCATGGACAATGATCGATAAGATCACACCTCGTCCAAGCGAGCAGATTGCAGCAGACCTTGAGAATCTGGGTGTTGAGAACATGCAGCCAGTGATCACAGGTAAGAAGACATACATTGCACCATTTGTCAATGCTGAGAAACCACAGTATCTGGTAATAGAGGACAGCTTCCCTAACGGACGTCCGGCTCTGGAAAAAGGTTTCGGCGTATATATGGCAGACAGAAATACAGTTAACCTTTCTGAACGTATGAAAGTAACCGTATGTCTGAATCCGGTTCATTCTGCTACAGGTCCGCTGGGAGTAGTTCTTGGATATGATCTGTTTGCGCATATGCTTAATACAAATGAAGATATGATGAAAATGGCACGTATGATTGCTTATGATGAAGGTCTTCCGGTAGTTGCTGACCCTGGAATCCTTTCTCCGCAGGCATTTGTTGATGAGCTTTTTAACGATCGTTTTCCAAATGAATATCTGGGAGACACCAACCTTCGTCTGGCAGTAGATGTAT
This sequence comes from Blautia wexlerae DSM 19850, assembly GCF_025148125.1. NCBI lineage: Bacteria > Bacillati > Bacillota > Clostridia > Lachnospirales > Lachnospiraceae > Blautia > Blautia wexlerae. The sequence continues at coordinate 3,942,843 of NZ_CP102267.1, read as the reverse complement.
CTCAGATGGTTGGTATCCGTTTCGGCGAAACAATCAAAGCATATGTACAGAAATTCGGAAATGCTTCCAGACTGACTGCTATTCCGCTGGGAATTGCAGGATGGCTCAGATATATGCTTGGTGTAGATGATGAAGGAAATAAATTTGAACTTGCACCGGACCCAATGAATGAGGAACTGCAGGAACAATTTAAGGATATTGTAGTAGGTAAACCTGAAACATTTAAGGATCAGTTAAAACCAATTCTTTCCAATGAGCGTCTGTTCTTCACTGATCTTTACAAAGACGGTGTGGGAGAGAAGGTTGAGGATATGTTCCGTGAGATGATCGCAGGACCTGGAGCTGTAAGAGCGACAATACATAAATATGTTGGATGATTTTCATCAGATGGATATTATAACTGACTTTCAGGAGGAAAAAGAAAATGAATTTAAAAGAACAGTTTAATGGAATTCAGCATATTGGAATTCCGACCAATGATATTGAAAAGACCATTGATTTTTATCAGACTCTGGGATTCGAAATTGCTTTTCGTACAGTAAATGAGGAAGCAGATGAAAAGGTTGCTTTTTTGAAATTAAATACACTTGTTGTTGAGACATATGAGAATAAAGCAGCTAAGATGGAAGCTGGTGCCATTGATCATCTGGCGATTGATGTAAAAGATATTGAAAATGTATATGAAATGATTAATCAGGCAGGATTAAATACAACCAACGATACCGTTCATTTTCTTCCCTTCTGGGAAAACGGGGTAAAGTTCTTTACAATTGAGGGACCGAATAAAGAGAAGGTTGAGTTCAGCCAGTACTTATAAAGTCAGGCGGTTAAATTCAGCGAGAAAAAGCATCTGTAAAAGCAGGTGCTTTTTGTTTTCAATATTTTATTGAGAAAAGCCTGAGAAAAGTTTAAAATAGAAAATAATAAAAAATAAACGAAAGGAGTTTTTATCATGAGTAAACGAACAGAGAGAATGAGCCGGAGTGCAGCTGAGAGAATCAACCGCAAAGATACCGTGATCAGACAGAATAATGCAGAACTTGAGGAGCTGAGGAATCAGTATGAGAATCTGGATATCTGTGAGGAGGATAAGCAGGTGATTGATGATTATATTGCCTGCAAAGATGCCAGAGCTGACAGGATGGCAGAGAAACTCTATGAAAAGGGACGAAAAGATGTAAAGAGATGTATCCGCATCCGAAAACTGATCCGCAGATGCATGATCCTGTCTGCCATTGTTACGGTGGTACTGATTCAGTATAATAAGAATGAGAAGCTGAGAGAAAGTCTGGAAGAGCTGCTGAAAATGTTCCGGGATAGAACTGTAAATGAATCAGAGGAAGATTTTTAAAATGTTTTACCGAATTCGGTTACGGTAGAACAAATGTGCTTATGTATCAGTTGGAAGGAATAAGCAATATAAATAATGCAGACAAAAATGTATTTTCGGAATTAAAAAAAATCTTCTTACAAAAGCAGAAACAAGGAAGACTCTAAGAGTGCATAAAACCAAAAAGGAGCAAGACAGCATGGGAACACAAAGATACTCAATTCTGTACAGCAGTAAAACAGGAAATACAAAAAAACTTGCGGAGAAGATCAGGGAGGTATTGCCTGAGGAAAACTGTGATTATTTTGGAACAGAAGGAGCGAAGGCTCTTTCATCCGACATATTATACATTGGATTCTGGACAGATATAGGGAATGCAGATCCTGTAACACTTGAACTGTTAAAGAGCCTGAAAAATAAGAAGATCTTTCTGTTTGGAACAGCAGGCTTCGGAGGCAGTGAAGCCTATTTCCAACAGGTTCTCGGGAAAGTTAAGGAATCTGTTGATGAGAGTAATACAGTGATGGGAGAATTTATGTGTCAGGGGAAAATGCCTCAGTCAGTCAGGGACAGATACGTAAAGATGAAAGAGAAGCCGGATCATGCACCAAACCTGGATGAACTGATCCAGAATTTTGACAGGGCGTTATCTCACCCTGACAATGAGGATCTGGACAGACTGGAAGAAATAATCAGAAGAGACCTGGAAAAATAATTAAGTCTTGACTAACAGAGGGAACTGCGGTATAGTGCTCGTTACTAAAAAAGGTAATTCATAAATTTTTATAGATTTTCACGAAAGAGAGGTAACGAGACATGACATTTTATCAGGAATTACAATTGAGTTCGACCGGCTCCAAACAGCTGATCAGAAGCACCACAGATCCCAAAGAGAAAAGACGGCACATTTTAATCTATAATTTTAAAGTGTATCTGGTTATGGCTTTTTGCGTAGCAGTGGTGAGCATGTACAGTAAGCTTACAGGGAGCAGCAACAGTGTAGTTGGTGTTACTGTTCTGTTGGCAGTGCTTGTGCTGCGGCAGGCAGATTTCGGGATCAGGACAACACATGGACTGCTTTCCATTGCAGGGATCTTCGGTATTCTTATGGCAGGACCCCGTCTGGCAAATATGGTGCCTCCGTTAGCTGCGTTTGCAGTGAATGCTGTGTGTATTTTACTGCTGATGATACTGGGCTGTCACAATGTGATCATGTACAATCATTCCACCTTTGTGCTGGGATATCTGCTGCTTCTGGGCTATGATGTGACAGGAAAGGAATACACCTTCCGTGTGATCGGCTTGTTGGTGGGAATGGTGATCTGTATGATCGTCTTCTATAAGAACCAGAGAAATAGAGCCTATCGAAGAACCTTCCTGGATTTGTTCCGGGAATTTGATCTTAAGTCAGCAAGAAGCAGATGGTATGTGAAACTGACACTGATCGTATCCAGCGCAATGCTGTTTATGAATCTTCTGGGACTTCCCAGAGCAATGTGGGCAGGAATCGCCTGTATGTCCGTATGTCTGCCTTTTACAGAGGACTGTATCCCAAGGTCTGTGAGCAGAGGAATGTTTAATGTTGTGGGCTGTCTGCTGTTTATTGTGCTGTATCTGGTACTTCCTAAATCCATGTATCCGTACATTGGAATGATCGGAGGAATCGGAGTTGGATATTCAGCAGGATATCCGTGGCAGACTGCATTTAATACATTTGGAGCGTTGTCTATTGCAGCAGGGATCTTCGGAATGCCGGCAGCAATAGCACTTCGTATAGGTGCCAATGTTCTGGGAGCAGCTTATACGGTAATCTGCAATAAAGTAACAGATAAAGTAGCAGAGTATATAGGCACAAATAAATGTGCAGAAAATCTTTCCTGACTGAAACTGCGGAGCGGTTATAAGCAAGTAAAAAAGAGGATGATTTTATCCGTCTGATATGTGTTCTGGGAATAGAGTGAATATTAACGTACAATGACAGAGGGAGAGAGAAAGAATATGAAACAGGATACCCTGGAAGGCAGGGCGAAAACGAAAAATGGTGTAAAACGATTATGCTTTTCCGCAGTATGTATTTTACTGGAAGCAGCTTTTATCATTGCGATGATCACAAAGCTGAATCAATATGCGGAGATTATCAATCTGATGACAAGGCTTCTTGCAGGTGTACTGGTTCTTAAGCTGTATGCGTCAGATCAGACTTCATCTATGAAAATGCCCTGGGTTATTTTGATCCTTGTATTCCCTATCTTGGGAGTGGGATTGTACTTACTGATTGGTCTCAATGGCGGTACCCGTAAAATGCGGGAGCGTTATGACCAGATCGACAGGGAACTTCTGCCACTGCTTCCCAATGACAGTGAGTGCAGGGAAACGCTTGGCAGGAAAATCCCGAAGGCAGGCAATATTTCTGATTATATACAGAAAAATGCCTCCTATCCGGTCTATCAGAATACAGATGTTATTTATTATGATGAGGCAGTCAAAGGGCTGGAGGCTCAGCTGGCAGATCTGGCAAAGGCAGAGAAATTCATTTTTATGGAATATCATGCCATTGAGGATGCACAGGCCTGGCATAAAATCCAGAGAGTTCTGGAAGACCGCGTAAAGGCAGGCGTAGAAGTCAGAGTATTTTATGACGACATGGGTTCCATTGGGTTTATCAATACAGACTTCATTAAGAAAATGGAAAATGTGGGAATCCATTGCAGAGTGTTCAACCCTTTTACTCCGGGTCTGAATGTGTTCCTGAATAACCGGGATCACCGCAAGATCACAGTGATCGATGGAAAAGTGGGATTTACCGGCGGTTACAACCTTGCCAACGAATATTTTAATTTCACACATCCTTATGGACAGTGGAAGGATACAGGTATCCGTCTGGAGGGGGAGGCAGTCCGTTCCCTAACAGTAACATTCCTGGAGATGTGGAATGCTGTCAGTGATAAGGATAAAAATGACAGTGATTTTACCGGATTTCTGGTTCAGACAGATTATCAGGCAAAGCAGACAGGCTTTATCCAGCCTTATGCGGACAGTCCTATGGACCATGAACAGGTAGGCGAAGAGGTGTATATCAGTATGGTGAACAAAGCAGAAAAATATTGCTGGTTTATGACTCCGTACCTGATCATCACAGATGAAATGAGCCATGCTCTGTGTCTGGCTGCCAAGCGCGGGGTAGATGTGAGGATCATCACACCTGGTATTCCGGATAAAAAGATGATCTACAATATCACACGATCCTTTTACCATGGACTGGTGAAGCATGGAGTGCGTATCTATGAATGGACACCTGGTTTCTGTCATGCAAAGATAAGTGTGGCAGATGACTGTATGGCAACCTGCGGAACCATAAATCTGGATTACAGAAGTCTGTATCATCATTTTGAAAACGGCTGCTTTATGGCAGACTGCCAGGCAGTTCTGGATATCCGAAATGATCTTGCAGCAACAATGGATGAATGCCGTGAAGTCACAGAACAGTACAGTACCGGACGCAGCGCATATCTGCGATTGGGACAGCTGTTTATGAGGTTATTTGCGGGATTATTATAACACTTGGAAAAAAGCAGAATATCGTGTACAATGGAATGGGGAACAGCAAAACTATTATAAATATGGGAGGAATTTTAACTATGGATCTTTCAACCTTAGTAAAAATGTCAAATACTTATGGAAGCAACCCTGCCTATGTTCTTGCAGGCGGTGGCAATACTTCTGTAAAAGATGACACCACATTGTATGTAAAAGGCTCCGGTACACAGCTTGCCACAATTAAGGCAGAGGAATTTGTGGAAATGAGCAGAGCACGTTTGAATGAAATCATGAAAACTGATTATCCGGAAGATGATGTCAAACGTGAATCACTGTATCTTGCAGATGTTATGGCTGCAGTAACAGATGCTGACAAAACAAAACGTCCAAGTGTAGAAGCACTGCTTCATAACTTATTTGCCTACACATATGTACTGCATGTTCATCCTACACTTGTCAATGGACTGACCTGCGGAAAAGGGGCAAAGGAACTCAGTGAACAGCTTCTTGGAAAAGATGTACTCTGGATTGATATCTGCAAACCCGGATATACACTTGCACGTATCTGTTATGAGAAAATGAATGCTTATAAAGAAGAATCCGGAAAAGATGTTCAGGTTCTTCTGCTTCAGAATCATGGAATTTTCGTTGCAGCAAATACTGTAGAGGAAATTGGAGTATTATTTGACGGCGAGATCAGTAAATTAGAGAAACAGGTAAAGAGAACTGCTGATGTCAGTGATGCGGTTACACCTGAAAAAGAGCAGGCAGCAGAGAAGCTTTCCCAGTTACTGGGACATGCGGTAGAAGTTGTACCTGTAGCGGAAGCTGATAACTTCGTAAAAGATAAGGCAGCGGCTGCACCGCTTCTGAAACCATTTACACCGGATCACATTGTATACTGTGGACCATATCCGTTATTTGTAGAAAATATTGATCAGGCAAAAGATGCGCTGGACGCATTTATGAAAGAGAATGACAAAGAGCCAAGACTGATCCTGGTACAGGGAGTTGGCGCCTTTATTATGGAAGATGATAAGGGAAAAGCTGCAAAAGCACAGCTTCTTGTAAAAGATGCCATCAAGCTTGCAGTATATGCAGAAAGCTTTGGCGGCCCGCTTCACATGACAGATGATATTACATACTTTATCACGCATTGGGAAGCAGAAGCATATCGCAGTAAGAAATAATATAATAAGGGCTGTCGTTTTTTGACAGCCCTTATTATATTGGTTTAAACACTATATTTTTAAAGGAAAAGGTTTATTTTCAGCAAATCTTATTTCTCTTCTTTTTTCTCTTTGGCTTTCCCGGATTCAGGAATATTTCCCTCACCATAGTAAGCTTTCAGATAGATTTCCTTCAGCTCAGACATTAATGGATATCTCGGGTTGGCACCGGTACACTGGTCATTAAATGCCTGTTCGGTCATTTCGTCAAGAGTTTCGAGGAAGTACTTCTCGTCTACGCCGTATTCTTTGATCGTATGTTTGATCTCAATAGTATCCATCAGTTCCTGCAGTTTCTGGAGAAGCTTCTCAAATACTTCGCTGTCGTTCTTGCCTGTCAGACCTACAGAACGGCCAATCTCAGCGTAACGTGCAAGTGTGTGCGGATACTGATACTGTGGGAAGGTACCCATCTTAGCTGGAACTTCGGCTGCATTATAGCGCAGAACATGAAGCAGAACCAGAGCATTTGCAATACCATGTGGAATATGATGGAAAGCTCCCAGCTTATGAGCAAGAGAGTGGTTTACGCCAAGGAATGCATTTGCGAAAGCCATACCAGCCATGCAGGAAGCATTTGCCATATGCTGTCTTGCTTCTACATCAGAACCATCTTTGTATGCACGTGGCAGATAGTTAAATACCAGTTTGATCGCATTTAATGCAAGACCATCTGTATAATCAGATGCCATCATGGAAGCATAGGCCTCAAGTGCATGAGTCATAACGTCGATACCGGAAGCACAGGTCAGTCCCTTAGGTGCGCTCATCATATTATCTGTATCAACAATAGCCATGTCAGGCATTAATTCATAATCTGCCAGAGGCCATTTGATACCTGTAGTTTTATCAGTAATGATAGCAAACGGTGTTACCTCGGAACCTGTACCGGAAGATGTTGGAACAGCTACAAAGTAAGCTTTCTTACCCATATGCGGGAATGTGAAGATTCTCTTACGGATATCCATAAAGTCCATAGCCATATCATCAAAGTTGGCGTCCGGATTTTCATAGAGAACCCACATGATCTTGCCGGCATCCATTGCGGAACCACCGCCCATTGCGATAATACAGTCAGGCTCGAACATTCTCATTGCAGCAGCACCGGCTCTTGCAGAAGCGAGAGATGGATCTGGCTCTACATCATAGAAGCAGGTATGTACGATTCCCATCTGATCTAATTTATCTTCGATCTTTTTAGTATATCCATTCTTATAAAGGAAAGAGTCTGTTACGATAAAGCAGCGTTTCTTGTGCATAACAGTGCCAAGTTCATCCAGAGCAACCGGCAGGCAGCCTTTTTTGAAATAAACTTTTTCCGGTGTTCTAATCCAGAGCATATTTTCTCTCCTTTCAGCAACGGTCTTGATGTTAATGAGATGTTTTACACCTACGTTCTCAGATACGGAGTTGCCACCCCAGGAACCGCAGCCCAGAGTCAGGGACGGAACAAGTTTGAAGTTGTAAAGGTCGCCGATACCGCCCTGAGAAGATGGAGTATTGATGAGGATACGGCAGGTCTTCATAGCTGCTGCGTGTTTTTCCATCTTTTCCTTCTCTCTTGTGTCAATGTAGAGAGCGGAGGTATGTCCATAACCGCCGTCAGCTACAAGCTGTTCAGCTTTGGCAATCGCTTCGTCAAAAGTTTTGGCCTTGTACATGGCAAGTACAGGGGAAAGCTTCTCATGTGCGAATTCTTCGCTGATGTCTACAGATTCAACTTCACCGATCAGAATCTTTGTTTCAGGAGGAACTGCAACACCGGCCATCTCAGCGATAGTGGCAGCCTTCTGGCCTACGATCTTTGCATTCAATGCGCCATTGATAAGGATAGTTTTTCTTACTTTCTCTAATTCATCCGGTTTCAGGAAGTAACATCCTCTGTAAAGGAATTCTTCTTTTACTTTCTTATAAATGCTCTCAAGAACAGTTACAGACTGTTCGGAAGCACAGATCATACCATTGTCAAAGGTCTTGGAATGGATGATGGAGTTAACTGCCAGACGGATATCTGCACTGTCATCAATGATAACAGGAGTATTTCCGGGACCTACACCTAAAGCAGGTTTTCCGGAAGAATAGGCAGCCTTAACCATTCCGGGACCACCTGTGGCAAGGATGATGTCTGCTTCACGCATAACCTGATTTGTCAGATCAAGACTTGGAACATCAATCCATCCGATGATTCCCTCCGGTGCACCGGCTTCTACAGCTGCCTCCAGAACAACCTTTGCTGCCTCAATGGTACATTTCTTTGCACGGGGATGCGGACTGATGATGATTGCATTACGTGTTTTCAGTGCGATCAGAGTTTTGAAGATTGCAGTAGATGTTGGGTTGGTTGTAGGAATAACAGCAGCAATCAGACCGATCGGTTCAGCGATTTTCTTAATACCGTAAGCAGTATCTTCTTCAATCACACCGCAGGTTCTGGTATTCTTATATGCGTTGTATACATATTCGGCTGCGTAATGGTTCTTGATAACCTTATCTTCTACAATACCCATTCCTGTTTCTTCAACAGCATTTTTAGCAAGCGGGATACGTGCTTTGTCAGCAGCAGTAGCGGCAGCTTTAAAAATCTTATCTACCTGCTCCTGGGTAAATGTTGCGAAAATCTTCTGTGCCTCTTTCATGGCTGCAATCTTTGCAGTAAGGGCTTCAGGGGTGTCGATGATGGTTGGGATAGTGTTCTCTTTTTTTGCCATTTGGGAATCCTCCTGTTTGTGTTTTCGTTAAAAGTATTTACCGTGACCTGTTATGTTTTTATTATATAAATAAACTGATTATTCGGTCAACAGTAACATTGATATGAGCATAACGAAATATTATGGTGAAAATTGTGCATAATCACGTAAATAATGTGAATAAAATATCAATTGTCAGAATATATGAGAAAAATTTAACAATATATGTTCTGTTGGCAACTGAGAGAAAGTTAAAAAAATAACGTTAATAAATTAACAACCTCGATGATGCTATTATATGACTTTGTTAATCATTTGTCAATTACATAGCATATGAAAAAGTTAACAAATACTAACTAGGAATTTCGTGAAAATATAACAATATAATTTGTAGAAGGATTTATGTTTTTCCATATGTTTGCAGGAGATTAAGAGTTACTGTGAACGGAGTGAACAGTAATGATTAAGAAAAATTAAGCCCCGCAAAATCTGCGGGGCTTAATTTTTCTTAAATTTCTATTTGTTTCAGGCTTTTCTGAAAGCGGCTCTCTTACGTTCTCTGGAATCCAGCAGTCTCTTACGGATACGGAGAGACTCCGGTGTAACCTCAAGGAGTTCATCCTGGTCGATGAAATCGATGGCCTGTTCCAGGCTGAGAACTCTTGGTGGAGTTAATTTCAGTGCATCATCAGCGGAAGAAGAACGTGTGTTAGTCAGATGTTTTGTCTTGCATACGTTCAGCTCGATATCTTCGGCTTTACCATTCTGTCCGATAACCATACCGCTGTAAACCTTTGCACCAGGTCCGATAAACAGAGTACCACGCTCCTGGGCTGCGAACAGACCATAAGTAACAGCTTCACCAGCCTCGAAAGCGATCAGAGATCCCTGTTTTCTGTACTGGAAATCTCCCTTGTAAGGAGCATATCCGTCAAACATAGTATTGATGATGCCGGTACCCTTGGTGGAAGTAAGGAACTCACCGCGGAATCCGATCAGTCCACGGGAAGGAATGTGGAATTCCAGACGGACAGTACCGTCACTGGCAGTACTCATACCCTGCAGCTCACCTTTACGTTCGCTCAGCTTCTGGATTACAGTACCGGAAAATTCTTCCGGAACATCTACATAAGCGATTTCCATAGGTTCAAGTTTCTTTCCGCGCTCGTCTGTTTTGTACAGAACCTCCGGTTTACTTACTGCGAATTCATAACCTTCACGTCTCATGTTCTCGATCAGGACAGACAGATGAAGTTCTCCACGTCCGGAAACCTTAAAGGCTTCTGTTGTTTCAGTATCTTCTACACGAAGGCTGACATCTGTATTCAGCTCACGGTAGAGACGGTCACGAAGATGACGGGATGTGATGTATTTACCTTCCTGGCCTGCCAGCGGACTGTCATTTACGATGAAGTTCATGGCAATGGTAGGCTCGGAAATCTTCTGGAAAGGAATTGCCTCCGGGTTTTCTCCGCCGCAGAGAGTATCACCGATATGGATGTCTGCGATACCGGAAATAGCAACGATGGAACCAATAGTAGCTTCCTTTACTTCAACCTTATTCAGACCGTCAAACTCATAGAGCTTGCTGATTTTAACTTTCTTACGTTTGTCCAGATCATGATGGTTTAACAGAGTCAGCTCCTGATTAACGGCAATCTTACCATTCTCAACTTTACCTACACCGATACGTCCCACATATTCGTTGTAGTCAATGGTGCTGATCAGAACCTGAGTATCTGCATCAGGATCTCCCTCCGGAGCAGGGATATATTTCAGAATAGCGTCAAACAGAGGAGCCATATCCTTAGGAGTATCGTTTAAGTCAATCACAGCATGTCCTGCTTTTGCAGAAGCATACAGGAACGGGCAGTCAAGCTGCTCGTCAGAAGCACCAAGATCCATAAGAAGTTCCAGAACTTCATCTACAACTTCGTCAGGACGAGCTTCCGGACGGTCAATCTTGTTGATACATACGATTACATGGAGATCAAGTTCAAGGGCTTTCTTAAGAACGAATTTAGTCTGAGGCATAGCACCTTCGAAAGCGTCAACGAGAAGAATAACACCGTCTACCATTTTAAGTACACGTTCTACTTCGCCGCCGAAATCAGCATGTCCTGGTGTGTCGATGATATTGATCTTTGTATCTTTGTAATGAATAGCTGTATTCTTGGATAAAATAGTGATACCACGCTCACGCTCAATATCATTGGAGTCCATGACACGTTCCTGAACTTCCTGATTTTCGCGGAATACACCGCTCTGTTTCAGAAGCTGGTCAACCAGAGTTGTTTTACCATGGTCAACGTGGGCGATAATGGCTACGTTACGGACATCTTCACGTTTTGTTCTCATAAAATGATTTTCCTTTCCTCTTTAAGCTTTGAATGGGTAACTGTTCGGCACACTGGCTGAACAGTTACCGGAATTGTTAATATTCATGTGTTATCAGCAGGATTATTTTGCTGCAAAAGCATTTTTCAAGCACGATATAATCTTGCAGATGAATTTGTTCCTATTATTATGTGTTTTTTTCAATAAGTTACCCGAATTTTCAGTTTACCACATTTTCGCCAGATTACAAGGTGTTAAAATAATTTTTTTTATTTTTGCAGATTCTGGTTCTAAATGAGAATGCCTGTACATAACCTTATAAAGAACAATACAAGGTACAGAGGAGCATATGCGGGATCGCTGAAAAAGCAGAGACGATTTACGGTCTGCATTGCAGGCAGGGATTCTGACATAGGTGCTCTACAGGGAAGGAGAACCACATTATGGCAGATAAAATTATTGAAAACAATCAGGTATCTATGATGGGCAAAATTGCAGCAGGCTTTACATTCAGTCATCAGGTCTTTGGAGAAGGCTTCTATATGACTGAGCTGCTGGTCAAAAGGCTCAGTGATTCGGAAGACAGGATTCCGGTGATGGTTTCTGAACGGTTGGTGGATGTAACGCAGGATTATATCGGAGAATATGTGGAAATCCATGGACAGTTCCGCTCATATAACCGCCATGAGGAGAAGCACAACCGTCTCGTGCTTTCAGTATTCAGCAGAGAACTGAAGTTTGTGGAAGAAGAGGATGAAACAGTTCCGGTAAATCAGATTTTTCTGGACGGATATATCTGTAAGCCTCCGGTGTACCGTAAAACTCCTCTTGGAAGAGAAATTGCGGATGTGCTGTTGGCAGTAAATCGTCCGTATGGAAAATCAGATTACATACCATGCATCTGCTGGGGCAGAAATGCCCGCTATGCATCTGCGTTTGAAGTTGGCGGTCATGTCCTGATCTGGGGACGTATCCAGAGCAGAGAATATATGAAACGGATCGGGGAAAATGAAACAGAGAAGAGAGTTGCGTATGAAGTATCTGTAAGCAAGCTGGAATATATGGAATAATTCCATTGCCGCAGGCAATTTGGAATGAATTTTGGACACGTTACTGTGAACGGAGTGGTTACTGTTCACTGGTGATATCCCGCGAGGTGTTTTTTGTGAGCAAAGGTCACAGAAAACCCGAGACATACCGCGCGAATTTATGCGATTAGCATAAATTGAGTTTGCAAAGCAAACGATACTCCTTGGGCTTTGCGCAAGGAGGTTCATATTTTTTGCATCGCGAAGCGTGTTGCTGAGAACGGAGTGAACAGTAACACGGAGTGAACAGTAACGATTACTGTAAACAGTAACACTTGCAATTCTTCATAAACTGCGGTAATATAAGCGTATTCAGATAACTATGGCAGCCTGCTGTTCCACGAAGCATTCCGGCGTGAATATGCCGGAAGCTCATCGCAGAAGTCGAAAACAGACTGCTGTTTATCATGTCTGTAATGACACAGAGAAGAAGGTACAATTTCAATAACGATAAGAGGAATTGTTTGTTATGGAAAAAGAATTTACAGAGGTTTACTGTGGCGGGGGAAAGGGAAAGACAACTCTGGCGATCGGTCAGTGTCTGAGAGCTTCCGCACAGGGTAAAAGCGTCATTATTATTCAGTTTCTGAAAGGAAGAGAGCGCAGGGAACTGGATTTTCTGGCGGAACTGGATAATCTGGATATTAAGATATTTCGTTTTGAGAAGCATGATGAAGGATATGAGGAGCTGAATGAGCAGGAGAAGGCAGAGGAGAAAACCAATATTCTTAATGCTTTGAATTTTGCGCGCAAAGTGATCGCAACGCAGGAATGCGATTTTCTGCTCCTGGATGAGATTCTTGCACTTCCGGATTACGGGATCACCACTGCAGAGGCAATCGGTGATATCCTGAAGATGAAGGACGAGAGTATGCATATTTTGCTTACGGGACGGACGTTACCGGACAGCCTGCGTAAATATGCAGACAGCATAACTACACTGACAACAGAGATTGTATAAGGTGTATAAAACCTGATTATTGTTTATGAATGGACAGTAATCTGTATGGAAATTACAGAAGAATAAAGGAGGAAGGCAAATGGCAATTTTTAAAGGTGCAGGTGTTGCAATCGTAACCCCTATGTATGAAGATGGCAAGGTTAATTATGATAAACTGGAGGAACTTCTGGAGTATCAGATTGCAAACAGTACAGATGCGATCATTATCTGCGGAACAACAGGAGAATCATCAACGATGACGCATGGAGAGCATCTTAAGACAATTAAGTTTGCAATCGACAAGGTAAACAAACGTGTTCCGGTTATCGCAGGTACAGGTTCCAACTGTACGGAAACTGCAATTATGATGTCAAAGGAGGCTGCTTCTTACGGTGCAGATGCACTTCTTATAGTGACTCCATATTATAACAAGGCGACTCAGAAAGGACTGATCGCTCATTATACAGCTATTGCAGAGGCAGTTCCGGAAACACCGATCATTATGTACAATGTTCCGAGCCGTACAGGTTGTAACATTCAGCCTGCAACAGCAGTAGCTCTGGCTAAAAATGTTAAGAATATTGTTGGTATCAAAGCAGCAAGCGGAGATCTTTCACAGATTGCAACCATGATGTCCATGGCTGATGGCTGCATTGAACTCTACTCCGGAAATGATGATCAGGTACTTCCGATCCTTTCACTTGGCGGACTTGGAGTAATTTCCGTACTTTCTAATGTAGCTCCTAAGGAAACACATGATATGGTTATGAAATTCCTTGAAGGAGATACAAAGGGTGCAGCAGAAATCCAGTTAAAGGCAATCCCGTTAATTCATGCATTGTTCAGTGAAGTAAACCCGATTCCGGTGAAAGCAGCCCTGAATCTGATGGGTAAAGAAGTGGGGCCACTTCGTATGCCATTATCCGAGATGGAAGATGCAAACAAGGCAAAACTTGCTGAAGAACTGAAGAATTTCGGAATAAAACTTGCATAAATATAATCGCAGGATTGTTCGGAAAATCAACTTGCCGATATACTGGAATTGAGAGGAATAGACAAATGGTAAAGATTATTATGCATGGCTGTAACGGTCACATGGGTCAGGTAATCTCCGGACTTGTGGAGAAGGATCCGGATGCTGAGATCGTAGCAGGTATTGATGTGGCAGATCAGGGAAAGAACAGCTACCCTGTATATACAAATATGGAAGAATGTCAGGTAGAGGCAGATGCCCTTATCGACTTCTCTTCTGCAAAAGCAACAGATGCACTTCTGGCTTACTGTGAGAAACGCAAACTCCCGATTGTATTATGTACAACCGGTTTAAGCGAGGAGCAGCTCGCAAAGGTGGAAGAGACATCTAAGAATGTCGCAGTTCTGAAATCTGCAAATATGTCTCTTGGAATCAATACTCTGATGAAACTGCTTCAGGATGCGGCAAAGGTTCTGGCAACAGCAGGATTTGACATGGAGATTGTTGAGAAGCATCACAGACTGAAACTGGATGCACCAAGCGGAACAGCACTTGCACTGGCTGACAGCATTAATGAGGCAATGGATAACCAGTATCATTATATCTATGACCGCAGCCAGAGACGTGAGATGCGGGATGATAAGGAAATCGGTATCTCAGCAGTCCGCGGTGGAACAATCGTAGGAGAACACGAAGTGATCTTCGCAGGTCCGGATGAAGTGATTGAATTTAAGCATACTGCATATTCCAAAGCTGTATTTGGAAAGGGTGCTGTTGAAGCTGCGAAATTCCTTGCAGGCAAACCGGCAGGAAGATATGATATGAGCGATGTTATCAGTGCAAAATAATCAGGAATGCAGTAAAAATTGATAACTGGTAATTTTCAGTATCTTTATAGCAGTGAAATAAAATATATAAAAGGAAAGTGTATCTGATGTTTCAGAACACTTTCCTTTTTTGTAATATTGGCCTGTATGCTGCTATAATAATTCTGATCAATGATTATATGCGTAAGTCAGCAATGTTCTGGAATCCTGCCAGCGGGCAGAAGATGAATCTGCACCCAGGACAACAGAAATATAGGTGTTTCCCCTTGCGGAATAAGAAAGTCCGACAAAACAATAGCCTGCTTTGTTGGTATAGCCTGTTTTCATACCCTGAACTCCCGGAACATTGCCGAGCAGGGCGTTGGTGGTGCCGATAGAATAGCTTCTGCCGGTGTTGAGATTAGAGAAAGAATAATAGCCGGTGCTCACCAGTTTGCGGAACATAGGCTTTTTGATTGCGTACTGGGCAATTTTTGCCAGGTCAGAAGCTGTTGTGTAATGGTTATACCCTGCATCCAGACCATTTGGGGTTGCGAAATGTGTATTCGTACATCCGATCTCTGCTGCTTTTTTATTCATTAATTTAACAAACTTTGCAGTGGAACCGCTGACGTGTTCGGCAATGGCAACTGCGGTGTCGTTGTGGGAGGGAAGCATCAGGGAATAAAGCAGATCTTTCAGATAAAATATTTCTCCTGTATTTGCATAAAGCTTGCTGGGTTCAATAGATGCTGCGTAAGGGGAGAACTTTACTTTTTCGTTTAATTTGCAGTTTTCAAGTGCAAGGATACAGGTCATAATCTTGGTTGTGCTGGCGTTGGCATGAGCAACATTTTCATTTTTGCCATAAATAATCTGACCGGTATCTGCATTCATGAGAAGTGCACAGTCAGAGGAAAGGAAATAATTTAATCCGGTGTGGGTGACAGTACCATTCTGGTTAAAGTAATAGTAAGTTCCCTTGATTTTGTGTTTTCCTGTAACTGCTTTTCCGTCTTTGCCGAAATAGTATTTCTTTCCGGATTTGTCAGTGTACCATCCGGTAACCATGGCACCGTCTTTACCGACATAGTAATAATTTCCTTTATATTTGATAAGAGAATTCTTTATCAGATATCCCTGAGATCTGGTTCCGAAATAATAATTTTTGCCTTTGATCGTATGCCAGCTGCACCAGCGGTGTCCGAGTTTGTTAAAATAATAGGTCTTTTTGTCAATTTTCAGAAATACATTTTTGGCGATGGTTTTATCATCATAGCGGTAAATCCAGTAATCGCCGTCTTTTACAAATTTTCCCGATGCTGCGATATCAGGTTTCTGAAGTGTGGATGCATAGATAGTAGAAACACTGCAGGTAAACAGCAGGAAAAGTGCAGCCAGAAATATGAAAACAGAGCTGCGAAGTGAATGGTTCCTTTTTCTTTTCATGATAACCCCCTGTAAATATGAGTTATAGATATTCCGTAAAATACTGCAGTCAATCCATCTCATTAATGAGTGAAATCCTGCTATAGCAATTTGTCGGTACGCTAGATTGTAGGAGTATATATGTACGGAGTAATCTGTTTTGTGTTATTTAAATCATAGCATGAAAAGTAAATTTTTTCCAGAATAGTATTGAGTTTTTGGTACATATTAAAAACATAATATAAAAACATGAAAAGACGGAGAGGTTCTGCTGCATGGACCGGCAGAATGCTTTCCGGGAACAGGAGATGAATATGGGAATAAAGGTAAAAAAGATTCTGACAGGTACAGCACTTATTATGTCACTGTGCATGTTCACAGCATGTGGGAATGCAAATAAAGCAGCTGATGAGGCAGACACAAACGAAGAAAATATGACGGATAATAAGACAGCAAACGATGATAACATGGAAAATAACGCAGGAGAAAACAATACAAATGGAAATAGCACATCAGGAAACAATGCGGCAGATAAAAATGTAAATAATGGTGGAACCGTCACAGACAATGGAACTGCCGCAGAGGATGAAGCTGCAGAAAATGAGACAAAACAGAATAGCAATGCAACAGATAACACTGCAGATAATACCAGAATTGATGAAAACAACAACGGTGACGGCACAGTATCCGGAGAATTGGGAAACAGCGTCAAAGATCTGGGCGAAGGGGTAGGTAATGCTGTAGAAGATGTGGGGGATGCTGTTGGTAATGCGGCAGAAGGAAGATAGACATCAGGAATAATTTATGGTATTATCGTGTTAAATTGGTAAAATTTAAATAGTGTATTCCCGAAGTTTTTATTGCATTTGTTTTTGCATCTAACTATAGCAATCATTGTAAATAATGCATATTGATTCAGCTCATCAGAGCGTGAAATCCGTTACTGTGAACGTCTTCCTTGTCTTTCGCACTCTGCTGAACTGTCTCAAATGCATTAATTTAAGAGGCTTGCTATAAGTACAAAAAGATTCTGAGAGTACATATAACGGATATGGAGGTACGGATTTCATGAAATTTCGCCCATGTATTGATATACATAATGGAAAAGTAAAGCAGATTGTAGGTGGAAGCCTTACGGACGTACAGGATCAGGCAAGTGAGAATTTTGTATCTGAGCAGGATGCATCTTTCTATGCAGAATTATATAAAAAGGCAGGGATAAAAGGAGGACATGTAATTCTGTTAAATGGTCATGACTCCCCATACTATGAATCAACAAAAGAACAGGCGATTCTTGCATTACATACTTATCCGGGAGGATTACAGATCGGCGGAGGAGTGAACCCGGAAAATGCAGGGGAATATCTTAGTGCAGGTGCCAGTCATGTAATCGTTACATCTTATGTATTTAAAGATGGAAGGATTTCTTGGGAAAATCTGAACAAAATGAAAGAGACTGTGGGAAAAGAGAAACTGGTTCTTGA
This sequence comes from Blautia wexlerae DSM 19850, assembly GCF_025148125.1. Taxonomy (NCBI): domain Bacteria; kingdom Bacillati; phylum Bacillota; class Clostridia; order Lachnospirales; family Lachnospiraceae; genus Blautia; species Blautia wexlerae. Next base: position 3,925,004 of record NZ_CP102267.1, on the reverse strand, counting down.
CCTGAGCTGTCGCAGAAAAGATGGAAAATACTATATTGTGACAGACCGCTGGCAGAAATTTACAGATGTCACTATGACACTGGATATTATGAAAGAACTGGGAAGTTACTGCGATGAGTTTCTGGTCCATGCAGTAGATGTGGAGGGAAAGGCACGTGGAGTTGAAACAGAACTTGCATCTCTGCTGGGGGAGTATAAAGGAAATCCGGTTACTTACGCAGGTGGAGTTGGCTCCATGAAGGATATTGAGGATCTGCGAAAATATGGAAAAGACAGACTGGATGTCACAGTAGGCAGTGCATTGGATCTTTTTGGCGGAAATATTTCATTCTCAGAACTGATTAAACTTTAACTAATTTTTATAGTAATCTCAGGAATCACAGTGAAAATGTACAGAACAATTACAGAATTTTTGCTATTTCCCCATAATGACAAAGGAACTTTAAAGTTATTTCTGAAGTAAACAGAAAAAATGTGAAATTTTAATAAAATAGTGTTAAAATTCAAAAATGTGTGTTATAATAGATTCATCAAACAGCAAAGGGGATGGAAGCATGAAGTTTATCATCAGCGGAAAAAATATTACAGTTACAGAAGGTCTTAAGACAGCAGTCCAGGACAAGCTCAGTAAACTGGAAAGGTATTTCACTCCTGACACCGAAGTTGTAGTAACTTTAAGTGTTGAAAAAGAAAGACAGAAAATTGAAGTGACAATCCCTGTAAAAGGAAATATCATTCGTTCCGAACAGGTAAGCAATGACATGTATGTATCAATCGATCTGGTAGAGGAAGTCATTGAACGTCAGCTTCGCAAGTACAAAAATAAAATCGTAGACAAACAGCAGGCAGCAGCCAACTTCCAGAAAGCATATCTGGACAAGGACTACGATGAGGATGAAGAAGTTAAGATCATCCGTACCAAGAAATTCGGAATCAAACCAATGTATCCGGAAGATGCATGCGTACAGATGGAACTGCTCGGACATAATTTCTTTGTATTCTACAATGCAGAGACAGAGCAGGTAAATGTAGTTTACAAACGTAAAGGCAATACTTACGGTCTGATCGAACCGGAATTCTAAATCTGCTTATAAGATCAAAAATATGAAACATAGACAGCCATAAAAAAGTTTTCATAAAGAAAAGCTTCCTTACAGAGAGACAGAATGCCTCCTGTAAGGGAGCTTTTTTGTCAGGAAAAATATATACCTTTAGCGCATAAGGAATGCTTTGACGCAGTGGCCTAAATATGTTAAAATATCAAAAGATATTATGAAATTTGTAACTGATCAGCAGTTAAAAAATTACAAGTTGAAATTCATTCCGGATTGCCTGTGGCAATGGAATATTGACTTGTATATTCTGTTGGAATGTTCTGTTGGAATGGATTGCTGAAGAATAGTTACCGAAATTTTATAAATGAAGAAGTGTAAAAAGAAGGAAGGAGCACAAAAATCATGAGAAAAGCCGGAGTATTAATGCCAGTTTCCGCACTTCCGTCCCGTATTGGTGCCGGAGAACTTGGAGAATCTGCATTCCAATTTATCGAGTTATTAAAGGAGAATCATGTAAAGATATGGCAGATACTGCCACTGAATCCGGTTGGCTATGGTAATTCCCCATACCAGCCATATTCCTCCTGTGCAGGGGATGAGTTGTATATCAGTCTTGATGCGCTTGCAGAGGAAGGTCTGTTAAAGGAACATCCAAAGGAATTTCAGGAGAGAGCTACAAGAGTAGATTATGAGGCTGTCCGCCAGTACAGAGAGCCTTTCTTAAGAACTGCGTTTGATGTTTTTACAGAGAAAAAGGGACAGGAAGAAACAGCATATAAAGAATTTGCTTCACAGGAATGGGTATATGAGTATGGTGTGTTCCGCGCATTAAAGAAAGCAAATAACGGAGAATGCTGGAATGACTGGCCGGAAGAATATAGAACCTGGCCGGAGAACAGACAGAAGTTACCGGCAGAGGTGGAGACAGAGGCACAGTATCAGATGTTTCTTCAGTATATTTTCTACACACAGTGGATGAAGGTGAAGAAGGCTGCAAACGATGCCGGAATCCAGATTATGGGAGATGTTCCTTTCTATGTGGGACAGGATTCTGTAGACGTATGGGGTGGAAAAGATAACTTTCTTCTTGATACAGATGGACGTCCGATCTTCATCGCTGGAGTACCGCCTGATTATTTCAGTGCTACAGGGCAGAGATGGGGAAATCCGATCTATGACTGGGAGCATATGAAGGAACAGGATTACAGATTCTGGGTGGACAGAATCGGCTATAGCAACAAATTGTTTGATATTATAAGGATCGACCATTTCCGGGCATTTGATACATACTGGAAAATTCCGGCAGACTGCCCGACTGCTATTGACGGTGAATGGATCGAGGCACCGGGATATGAGGTCATTGATACACTTCAGAAAGAAATTCCGGGATTAGATCTGGTAGCAGAGGATCTGGGGCTGCTTCGTCCGGAGGTTCTGATGCTGAAAGATCATTATCATCTGAAGGGAATGAAGATCCTGATCTTCTCCATAGAAACAGGTGGAAAATATGCCCGAGATACCTTCCATGATGTGGAAAACATGATTTTTTACACAGGAACGCATGACAATGATACGATCATGCAGTGGTATGGAAATATGAGTGCCGCAGCCAGAAGAAAAATCCGCAGGATGTTAAAGAAGGCGGGAGCATCACAGGGCTCTGTCAAGGACAGATTCCTGCAGTATACCATGCAGAATCAGGCAGAATATGCGATCATTCCGTTGGCAGATATTCTTGGACTTGGAAAAGAGGGCCATATCAACACACCGGGAACCATTGGTTCTCCGAACTGGGAGTGGCATTTACCGGATTTTATACAGGCCAAAAAGGAACTGCAGAAATTTGGCAGACTGATCGTGGATACAAAGCGATAAATTTGTTACTGTTCACACACCACTATCCCGCGAGGTGTTTTGGTATGAATATGCCAAAATCCCGAGACATACAAGCCAAAATTCCATTGCCGCAGGCAATCTGGAATGAATTTTGGCTACGTTACTGTGAACGGAGTGAACAGTAACGTAAATTTTGGTGACTCCGTAATTTTCTTGGTTTGTTCATGAAAAATTCATTGTTTTCCATAACGGAAAGTGTTAGAATATACAAGTATTGTGTATTATAGTAAGCGTTTGTAATGTTCGCATGCTGCTGACATGTCTGCTATGGACGGAGTGAACAGAAATTATTCCGCACAGTAGCAATTGTTATATGGCAGCAATGCTTGTATAAAAAAGAAATAAACAGGAGTAAAACCTAATATGAATATGTTTTCAAAAGTATTCGGGACCCGCAGCCAGCGAGAGGTTAAGCGTATCATGCCTCTGGTTGAGAAAATTGAGAGCCTGCGCCCGGACATGCAGAAGTTAAGCGACGAAGAACTCAGAGGAAAAACAAGAGAATTTAAGAAACGTCTTGAAGAGGGAGAGACACTGGATGATCTGCTTCCTGAGGCATTTGCGGTTGTACGTGAAGCAGGCAAGCGTGTTCTTGGAATGGAACATTTCCGTGTGCAGCTTATCGGTGGTATCATTCTCCATCAGGGACGTATCGCAGAGATGAGAACAGGTGAAGGTAAAACACTTGTCGCTACACTTCCGTCATATTTAAATGCACTGGAAGGCAAAGGTGTGCATGTCGTAACAGTCAACGATTACCTGGCTAAACGAGATGCGGAAGAAATGGGAAAGATCCATGAGTTTCTTGGCCTGACAGTCGGTGTTGTTTTAAATGATATGAAGCAGGATGAGCGTCGTGCTGCATACAACTGTGATGTTACCTATGTTACGAACAACGAACTCGGTTTCGATTATCTGCGTGACAACATGGTTATCTATAAAGAACAGCTGGTACAGAGAGATCTGCACTACTGTATCATCGATGAGGTCGACTCCATTCTCATCGACGAGGCACGTACCCCTCTGATCATTTCAGGACAGAGCGGTAAGTCAACCAAGTTATACGAGGCCTGCGATATCCTTGCTCAGCAGTTAGAGCGCGGTGAAGCCAGCCATGAGATGACCAAGATGGCAGCCATCATGGGTGAAGAAGTTATCGAGACAGGTGACTTCGTTGTAAATGAAAAAGATAAGATCGTAAACCTTACAGAGCAGGGCGTTCATAAGGTTGAGAAATTTTTCCATATTGAAAACCTGGCAGATCCGGAGAATCTGGAGATCCAGCATAATATTACACTTGCACTTCGTGCCCATAACCTGATGCATAAGGATCAGGATTATGTAGTTAAAGATGATGAAATCCTTATTGTTGATGAATTCACCGGACGTATCATGCCGGGACGCCGTTACTCAGATGGTCTTCATCAGGCAATCGAAGCGAAAGAGCATGTTAAGATCAAACGTGAGAGCAAGACTCTGGCAACCATCACTTTCCAGAACTTCTTTAATAAATATGATAAGAAGGGCGGTATGACCGGTACAGCTGTCACAGAGGAGAAAGAATTCCGTGATATCTATGCAATGGACGTTGTAGAGATCCCGACTAACAGACCGGTTATCCGAGTTGACCATGAAGATGCTGTTTATATGACAAAGAAAGAGAAATTCAACGCAGTTGTCAATGCTGTAGTGGAAGCTCATGCGAAACAGCAGCCTGTACTGGTCGGTACCATTACGATTGAAACTTCCGAGCTTCTCAGCCGTATGCTGAAGAGACAGGGAATCAAACATAATGTATTGAATGCCAAGTTCCATGAACTTGAGGCAGAGATTGTCTCACAGGCAGGTCAGGCAGGAGCAGTTACGATCGCCACTAACATGGCTGGTCGTGGTACAGATATCAAGCTGGATGATGTGGCAAGAAATGCAGGTGGGCTGATGATCATCGGTACAGAACGTCATGAGTCCAGACGTATTGATAATCAGCTTCGCGGACGTTCCGGACGTCAGGGAGATCCGGGTGAATCCCGTTTCTATATTTCCCTGGAAGATGACTTGATGCGTCTGTTCGGTTCTGAGAGACTGATGAAGATTTTTACATCTCTTGGTGTTGCAGAGAATGAACAGATTGAGCACAAGATGCTTTCCAATGCAATTGAGAAAGCTCAGGAGAAGATTGAGTTTAACAACTTTGGTATCCGTAAGAATCTTCTTGATTATGACCAGGTAAACAATGAACAGCGTGAGATCATCTACAAAGAACGTCGTCAGGTTCTCGACGGTGAGAATATGCGCGAAGCAATCTATAAGATGATCCAGGATACAGTGGATACTTATGTTGATATGTGTTTCTCTGATGATGTAGATTCTGAAGAGTGGGATCTGAATGAATTTAACGGTGTTCTTACTCCGATCATTCCGATCAGACCGCTTACAGCTGAGAGTGTAAAAGGCAAGAAACGCGATGAGATCAGACATGAACTGAAAGAAGAGGCAGTGAAGCTCTATGAAGAAAAAGAAGCAGAGTTCCCGGAACCGGAGCAGCTTCGTGAATTAGAGCGAGTTGTACTTCTGAAATGCATTGACAGCAAGTGGATGGATCACATTGATGATATGGAAATCCTTCGTCAGGGTATCGGACTTGCTGCTTATGGACAGAGAGATCCGGTTGTTGAATATAAAATGAGTGCATTTGATATGTTCAACGAGATGATCACATCCATTCAGGAAGATACTCTTCGTATGCTGTACCATGTACATGTAGAGCAGAAGATCGAGCGTGAACAGGTAGCTAAAGTTACCGGAACAAACAAGGATGACAGTGCCGGTCCTAAGAAACCGGTTCAGAGAAAAGAAATCAAAGTATATCCGAACGATCCCTGCCCATGTGGAAGCGGTAAGAAATACAAACAGTGCTGTGGACGTAAGAATAAGGCCTGACTCGTTTATCTCAGTTGAGAAGACTCCCATTTCTGTATGTGGTGAGTTCATTACTACAGAGCGGGCAGTAATGATTTTGTAAAAAGAACATTGTGAGCAGATCATGTCTGCTGCAAAATAAAAGGGCTGAATCATGAGGCCCTTTTATCGTGCGCAAAAACACGTTAGCGCGTTGAATTGGCAGATTGTGAATATCTGTCTGAACTGTTCAGTACATCCACAGCTATGTGATTATGATTGATGAACAGTCACATAACAATTCCATAAAGGGGGAAAACAGTATGAAAAGAGAGTCTTTCGGCTCACGCCTTGGTTTTATCCTGGTGTCAGCAGGATGTGCCATCGGTATTGGAAACGTGTGGAAGTTTCCGTATATCTGCGGGGCATATGGAGGCGCGGCCTTTATCCTGATCTACTTATGTTTTCTGGTTATTCTCGGTATTCCGGTTCTGGTAGCAGAATTTGCGGTAGGACGGGGAAGCCACACAAGTGTTGCGAAATGTTTTGACAAACTGGCACCTGCAGGAAGCTGCTGGAAGCCATTGAAATTTATTGGTATTATTGGATGCTATATGCTGATGATGTTTTACACAACAGTAGGAGGATGGATGATCTACTATTGTGTGAAGAGTCTGCGGGGAGATTTCGTTGGAGCGACTCCGGAAGCAGTAACACAGTCTTTTTCCGATATGCTGGGAAATGCACCGACGATGATGTTATGGATGGTGATCATCTGTCTGATTGGATTTGCAGTCTGTTTCATGGGATTGCAGAATGGTATTGAAAAAATCTCCAAAGTAATGATGAGTGCACTGCTTATCATTATGGTGATCCTTGCGGTTCATTCAGTAATGATGGAAGGCGCGGGAGAAGGAATCAGCTTCTATCTGATTCCTGATTTTCAGAAGATTAAGGAAGCAGGAGTTGGTAATGTAGTATTTGCGGCATTGAGTCAGTCATTCTTTACATTATCCATTGGTATTGGTGCCATGCTGATCTTCGGAAGTTATCTGGACAAATCCAGAAGCCTTACCGGAGAGGCGGTAAGCATCACCGTACTCGATACTTTTGTTGCGCTGACAGCAGGATTTATCATTATTCCGGCGTGCTTCTCCTATGGAATCCAGCCGGATGCAGGTCCAAGCCTTATCTTTATCACTCTGCCCAATATTTTTGCAAAGATGAGCGGAGGGGCTTTGTGGGGAAGTCTGTTCTTCCTGTTTCTGACATTTGCTGCGGTTTCAACGATCATTGCTGTATTTGAGAACCTGATCGTGTTTAATATGGAACTGTTTGGCTGGAACCGTAAAAAGAGTGTTGTTGTCTGCGCAGTTCTTGTTGTGATCTTAAGCATTCCATGTGTGCTTGGATTCAATGTACTTTCCGGATTCCAGCCATTCGGAGATGGAAGCAACATTATGGATCTGGAAGACTTTATTGTTTCTAATAACCTTCTTCCTCTTGGAAGTCTTGGTTACCTTCTGTTTTGTACCAGAAAGAACGGATGGGGATGGGACAATTTCATTGCAGAGGTGAATGCCGGTACAGGCATGAAATTCCCGAAATGTCTGAAAAATTATGTTGCCTATGGAATTCCGGCGATTATCATTGTGATCTATCTGAAAGGTTACTATGATAAATTTGCAGGTCTGGGAACAGCAGCACTGGCCGGATGGATGATCGTGGCACTGGTACTGCTGGGATTCGTATTCTACTGTGCGACAGCGAAGAAGAAAGTGAAATAATAAGCAGAGTGTGAATATCTGCACGACCTGAGAACAATAAAAGATGTAATTATGTCTGAGAGGAAACAGTCTTTCAGACATGGTTACATCTTTTTTGTGTTATGGAATTGTTGTGTAAAGGTAGTGGATGCATTATTTTAGAGGATTGCTATAATGAGGCAGTTCTTCGCTGGGGTTGGTTTTGAACTGTTTACGGTATGCCCGGGAAAAAGTGCTGTATTCTGCGAACCCGCTTTCCTGTGCTGCTTTTGTCACAGGCATTCCATTTGAGATCAGAGTACGTGCCATAAGAAGCCGCTTGTTTACAATATAATTATGAAGGGTATAGCCGGTTTCTTGTTTGAACTTCCGCATCAGATGGTACTTGCTTACATAATATCTGGCAGAAAGCGTTTCTACAGACAGATCTTCTTTCAGATTGTGGTTGATATACTGAAGGATACTGGCAATCTGCGAGTCAAAGGTGTAGGATTTTTTATCAAAAATGTACTGCTTTTCCAGAAAGATACGGTTCAGATAAACCATAAACTGAAGAAAAAGTGACTGTGTCAGGATTTCCCTTCCATATTCATCGGATTTTGCGGAATTTTCCAGTTCAAACAGGATGTCTTTCATCTTTTCCTGAAGAGCAAAGTTCAGACGTACCAGATTATAGCTTCGGTCATTTGCTTTCTGGAAGCATTTCAGCAGTTCCTGCCAGGGAATATCGTTTTGGATCCAGAGAATAAAACGTTCATATGGAACAGATGGATCAATCTCCGGGCGGTGGATGGCATGGCGGTTTACCAGAAGAATGTCCCATGGTTTCAGTTGATAAGCTTTTCCTTCTATATGATAAGCAGCCTTGCCGGAGATGAAGATAACTACCTTGTGAAAATCATGATAATGGTAAGAGAATTCCTTTCTGGTCTGGTCTTTAAGATGAAAAAGTCGGAATTGTTCGTTCAGGTATCCTGTTTTTTCTGTCTGATAGAACTGTTCTGATAATAACATATCTGCCTCCGATATCTGCAATGATTATTTAATCGAATCAAGCAAGTCCTCTGTGGAGATTGTGAAAAGAAATAAGCAGTGGAAAGCAATAAGCGGAGGGAAAAGTTTGATTCATGGTATAATCATATCATTTAATGCGCAAATGTACAATTATTACTAAGAATGTAATAAATAGTAACGAATATATTTTATAATTTCTGAGAAAATATGCTACAAAGATATTGACATTATTACACGATAATAGTATCATACAATTACAAAGTAATCGTAAAAACTTTGTAACTATTTCGAAATAGGGTAAAGAAATAGAAAACTGAACAGAGAGGAGTGATGTTGTTGTAAGACTGTTATATCAGAGAACTGATATAATGGTCTTTTTTGTAACACTTACAGAGCATTTTTTGCAATATTTCAAGCATTTTACTCTATATACATGGTAAAAATAATAAAATATAATGAATATAAAGTCAGGATGTGATATGAGAAAATTACCTGACACAAAATTTAACCGAATCAAGTAAGCCCCCTGCTTCAATTGCGAAGAGCAATAAGCAGTGGGTGGGGACTCAGACAAGTGGTGAAGTGAGTTGGAAAGATTGCCCGACAATTGATTATCGATGCAGATACAAAAGCGGGAAGTATCCGGGATTATAAATCAGAAGGAGAGATATGGTTATGGCAAATACAATTATTATGAGTAAATATCAGGGACTTGGAAACGATTATCTGATTCTTGATCCGAAGAAAAATCAGGTACAGCTTCAGGGAAAGAAGATTGCACTTCTCTGCCAGAGAGGATTTGGGCTTGGCGCTGACGGTGTGCTCTATGGACCGGTAGAAATTGATGGGAAATTGGGTGTGCGTATTTTTAACGCAGACGGAAGTGAATCTGCCATCAGTGGAAACGGCGTGCGTATTTTTGCCAAATATCTGATGGACAATGGATATATTACTGAGAAAAAATTTGACATTGAAACTATGTCAGGCACGATTCATGTGGAATGCCTGAACAGCCGGGCAACGGAATTTAAAGTAAACATGGGAAAACCATCTTTTATCTCTAGCGATATCCCTGTTTCCGGTGAAGTTCGTGAAGTAATTAAGGAGAATTTCGTATTCCATGGAAAAGAATACAAGGCTACCTGCCTGACAGTTGGTAATCCACACTGCATTATTTTTACAGACAATGTAAGTGCAGAATCTGTAAAGAATCTGGGACCTTATGTGGAAAATGCAGATGAATTTCCGGAGAGAATGAACCTGCAGATCTGCCGTCAGGTCGACAAGGGAAATCTGGAGATTGAAATCTGGGAAAGAGGCTCCGGATATACAAAGGCTTCCGGAACAGGAAGCTGTGCGGCAGCAGCGGCAGCCTATAAGCTGGGACTGGTGGAATCCCGTATTAATGTAAATCAGCCGGGCGGAATGATACAGATCGATATGGAAGAGGACGGAACTATCTATATGACAGGAACAGTGGGATATATTGCAGATATAAGTGTTGCAGAGAGCTTCTTCTCATAAATTACACAGACTTTATGCGTAATTCAGTGTAAAGTATGATTACCCACAGTGTGAAATGTAACGATAAAGTTACTGTTCACATACCACTATCCCGCGAGGTGTTTTGGCATGAATATGCCAAAATCCCGAGACATACGAGCCAAAATTCCATTGCCGCAGGCAATCTGGAATGAATTTTGGCTACGTTACTGTGAACGGAGTGAACAGTAACACGATAAATGATCATTTCACGCTGTGGGTAATTCTTTGTTTGTAATTTGCTTAAAGATATGTTATTATTTTAAACGAATTATTTATCAGGACTGCTATAATCTATAGCAATTCAGTCGGTTATCCACAGGGAGTCCGACAGAGAATATTTATAATAAGAAAGTGGGTGAAGCTGTGGTTGAATTAGACCAGTTCAAGAGCATTCTTGCGACGTATACAGAACCATTAGTGGAAGTGAGGGATTCACTTTGACCTGGCTAACAAAGAGCAGAAGGTCGAAGAATTAGAGCGCGAAATGGAAGCGCCTGATTTCTGGGATGATGCAGAAGTTTCCCAGAAGAAAATGAAAGAATTAAAAGACATGAAAGATGACATGGAGACCTATCAGAATCTGGTTACACAGATGGAAGATATGGAAACCATGATCGAGATGGGATATGAGGAGAACGATCCTGCACTGATTCCTGAGATTCAGGAAATGCTGGATGAGTTTCAGAAGGATTTTGACAATATCCGTATCAAGACACTTCTTTCCGGAGAATATGACAGTGAGAATGCTATCATTAAGCTGAATGCAGGTGCAGGCGGAACAGAGGCCTGTGACTGGTGCGGTATGCTTTACCGTATGTACAGCCGCTGGGCAGATAAGAAAGGATTTACCCTGGAAGTGCTGGATTATCTGGACGGCGATGAGGCAGGTATCAAATCGGTTACTTTCCAGGTAAACGGAACAAATGCTTACGGTTATCTGAAATCAGAGAAGGGAGTTCACCGTCTGGTGCGTATTTCTCCTTTCAATGCAGCAGGTAAGCGACAGACATCTTTTGTATCCTGTGATGTTATGCCGGATATCAAGAAGGATCTGGATGTAGAGATCAATGACGATGAGATCCGTATTGATACTTATCGAAGCAGTGGTGCCGGCGGTCAGCATATCAACAAGACATCATCTGCCATCCGTATCACACATTATCCTACCGGAATCGTGGTACAGTGTCAGAATGAACGTTCTCAGCACATGAATAAAGATAAAGCCATGCAGATGCTGAAAGCCAAGCTGTATCTTCTCAAGCAGCAGGAGGCAGAGGAAAAACTCTCCGGTATCCGCGGTGAGGTGACAGATATCGGATGGGGAAATCAGATCCGTTCTTATGTTATGCAGCCATATACCATGGTAAAGGATCATCGTACAAACGAGGAGACCGGAAATGTGGATGCAGTACTTGACGGAGGAATTGATATTTTCATCAATGCATATCTGAAATGGATCGCACTGAAGAAATAAAAGAATAAAAAAGGCTGTCTGAAATCAGGACAGCCTTTTTCGTGTTGAGGCATAATGATTTTACACAATGATTCAGCAGAATATATTTCTTGCGTATTTTTGTGTGGTGTGATAATATATCCAGTGTGTAAAAACAAATGTCTTTAAAGAACGGACAGGTAAATTGATATGCAGAAACCAGTAACAGAGAAAAAGAAATATTTTGTAGTGAGGGAACGAGCAGTTCCGGAAGTCCTGCTGAAGGTGGTGGAGGCAAAGAAGCTTCTGGACTCCGGCAAAGTGGACACTGTACAGGATGCAGCAGAGCGCACAGGAATCAGCAGAAGCTCTTTCTACAAATACAAAGATGATATTTTTCCATTTCATGAAGAGACAAGGGGAAAGACGATCACCTTTATTATCCAGATGGACGATGAACCGGGGCTTTTGTCGGTTGTCCTGCAGACGATTGCACGTTTTCATGGAAACATTCTCACCATTCATCAGAGTATTCCTATCAATGGGATTGCCACACTTACTCTGAGTGTGGACATTCTTCCGGGCGAGGGGGATGCAGAAGCAATGGTAGAGACGATTGAACAGAATGAAGGAATTCATTATCTGAAAATATTAGGCAGGGAGTAAAAGAAAATGATCAATGTAGCAATTTTAGGATATGGCACAGTTGGAAGCGGTGTATTTGAAGTATTAAATGAAAATAAAGAGAGCATTTCCAGACGTGCCGGACAGGAACTTCATGTAAAATATGTTCTGGATCTTCGTGATTTTCCGGGACAGCCGGTAGAGAAGGTTCTGGTCCATGATTATGAACAGATCGTCAGTGATCCGGAAGTAGATATTGTAGTAGAGGTTATGGGCGGTGTGGAGCCTGCTTATACTTTTGTAAAGAAGGCACTTCTGGCAGGAAAAAATGTCTGCACTTCCAATAAGGCTCTGGTTGCAAAGCATGGCCGCGAGCTGATGGATATTGCAAAGGAAAAGAGCATTAACTTCTTATTTGAAGCAAGCTGTGGCGGCGGAATCCCGATCATTCGTGTCATCAATTCTTCCCTTACAGGAGATGAGATTGACGAAGTAACAGGTATCCTGAACGGAACTACCAACTACATGCTTTATAAGATGAGCACAGAAGGCTGTGAATTTGACACTGTATTAAAGGAAGCACAGCAGAAGGGTTATGCAGAGGCAGATCCTACCGCCGACGTGGAAGGATACGATGCATGCCGTAAGATTGCAATCCTTTCCTCTCTTGCTTATGAGAGATATTTTGATTTTGAAGATATTTATACAGAGGGAATTACAAAGATCACACCTGAAGATATGGAGTATGCTGCGAAGCTTGGCAGAACCATCAAACTTCTTGGAACCAGCCGCAGACTGGCAGATGGAACCTGTTATGCAATGGTAGCACCGTTTATGCTCGGCCAGAACAGCCCTCTTTACAGTGTAAATGATGTGTTTAATGCAGTATTTGTACATGGAAATATGCTTGGAGATGCCATGTTCTATGGAAGCGGTGCAGGTAAACTGCCTACAGCAAGTGCTGTAGTTGGTGATATTGTGGATGCCGCAAAACATCTCCATGTTAACATTGTGACAAACTGGAACAGCACTCCGGCAGTACTGAAACCACTGGATGAAGTGACAGGAAGATTTTTTGTGAGAATTAAAAAAGAAGCAGCAGAAGAAGCGAAGAAGGTATTTGGTGATGTTGAGATCATCAGCCTGGGACAGCTTCCGCAGGAATGTGCATTTATCACTGATGAAATGACACAGGGAGCATTTGAAGAGAAACTGGCTCAGATCGGAGATCAGGTACTTGCAAAGATTCGAGTTAAAGATTGATAAACTGACAGATTTCGTGTATCATATAGTGTGCCTGATAAGGTGGACACTGATACAATACTTCAGATAAACATTTGTACAGTGATTACTGTAAACAGAACAGGAAAGGGAAGATATGAGAATCTTCTCTTTCCTGTAAACTTATTATGGAGGAAGTAAAACAATGTTGATTGTCAAGAAATTTGGCGGTACATCGGTTGCAAATAAAGAACGTATCTTTAATGTTGCCAGCCGCTGTATAGAAGAGTACAGAAAAGGAAATGACGTGGTTGTCGTTCTGTCCGCAATGGGGAAATATACGGATGAACTGATCACTATGGCAAGGGATGTCAATGAGAAACCGCCGAAAAGAGAGATGGATATGCTCTTTACCATCGGAGAACAGATGTCTGTTGCACTGATGGCAATGGCGATGGATAAACTGGGAGTTCCTGCGGTTTCCCTGAATGCTTTTCAGGTTTCCATGCATACGACAAGCAGTCATGGAAATGCACGTTTAAAAAGAATTGATACAGAGCGTATCAGAAGAGAGCTGGACAGCAAAAAGATTGTAATAGTTACCGGCTTCCAGGGAGTTGACAAGTATGATGATTATACGACTCTTGGAAGAGGCGGTTCTGACACAACAGCGGTTGCTCTTGCGGCTGCTCTTCATGCAGATGCCTGTGAAATCTATACAGATGTAGATGGTGTTTATACAGCAGATCCGCGTAAGGTTCCGAAAGCAAGAAAGCTCAAAGAGATCACTTACGATGAAATGCTTGACCTTGCGACTCTCGGGGCAGGTGTGCTTCACAACCGTTCTGTGGAGATGGCGAAGAAATATGGCGTGCCGCTTGTGGTACGTTCAAGTTTAAACAACAGTGAAGGAACTGTGGTAAAGGAGGAAGTTACAGTGGAGAGAATGTTGATCAGCGGTGTTGCGCTGGATACAGATGCAGTGAGAATTGCGGTAATCGGATTAAAGGATGAGCCGGGTGTGGCTTTTAAATTATTTGATACCCTTGCGAAGAAGAATATTAATGTAGATGTGATCCTGCAGTCTATCGGACGTGCGGGCAGAAAGGACATTTCCTTCACAGTCGATGGAAATGATCTGGATGATGCAGTTGCAGTTCTGGATGCAAATCAGGCAAGACTTGGATTTGCAGAGCTTCATTCTGAGAGAAATATTGCGAAGCTTTCCATCGTAGGTGCAGGAATGATGAGTAATCCTGGAGTAGCAGCAAAGATGTTTGAGAGCCTCTATAATGAGGGCGTAAACATCAATATGATCTCTACATCCGAGATTCGTGTGACAGTTCTGATCAATGAAAAGGACGGCGTGCGCGCAATGAATGCAGTACATGATGCCTTTGGTCTGGCAGACTGATTTAGGAGAATTACATGACATCGAGACGTGAATTAAAAAACTATGCGAAGCAGGCCATGTCAGGAAAATATGGGATACTGATCCTGGCATTTGTTGCAGTTCAGGCACTGGCTCTGATCAGCAGCATGATATCCTCGGCTTTATTTCCGGGAGAGGAAACAATTGATATTGTGCTGTCGTATGCATTTACATTTATTCTGACTCTGCTGATCAATGTGGTCGCGGCAGGTATGAATTATATGTATCTGAATATTGCCAGAGGGAAAGTATATTCATTAAATGACCTGTTTTATTTTTACAGACATCATCCGGACAGAGTGATCGTTGCCGGATTTTTTATGGCAGTACTGAATCTGCTTACCATGCTGCCCTATACGATTTACAGTAATGCGAATCTTCCGGGTGAAGATGCTTCTGTGGAGGTGCTGATCACCTGGCTGTATACAGGTGTTGTTCTGATGATCGTTGGAATGATTGTTTATCAGATTCTGGTTATTCCTCTGGAGATGACTTATTATATTCTGTCAGATAAGCCGGAATTGAAAAGTACAGAGGCTATGAAAGAGAGTCTGGAGATGATGCATGGAAACTTCGGAAGATATCTGATGCTGAAGATAAGCTTTATCCCATTGATGTTTCTTTCTGTTTTTACATTCTATATTGCACTCTTGTGGATATTTCCATATATGGCTATGACAGAAGTAATGTTCTATCGTGATCTGACAGGGGAGCTTAAAGTGCAGAAAGAGGAAGAAGAACGTGTGGCACGAGACTATGTGAATCCCATGTTTGACAGCTATTCACAGAACGAACAGCCACAGGAAGATCAGACGCATCCGCAGCAGTTCTGGAGTGTGACAGGTGATTCATCAGTGGCTTCGGATGAGAACAAAGAAGTGCCGAATAATGCAGCAAGTGAGAATACCCAGGATAGTTTGTATGGTTCTGTGGAAAATAATAGAACGACACAGGATAACCCATATGATTCTTCAGAGAGTAAAGAAGTACAGGACAGCCTGCAGAGTCAGACAATTCCGGAAGAGGAAGAAGATAACGAACCAAAACCATGGGATGAATACTTCAATAGCTTGAAATAAAATCATAATATGAAAGACCTTTAACTGACACAATGTAAAAATGTTGATAAAGGTCTTTTTTATTTTTATTAATTTGGTTTTACTGAATTTTCTCATTTATAATGGTGGAAAAAGCTTATACGTAAATGGTATAATAGGAATAATTGCTGGTAGCATAAATATATTTGAGGAAGGTTTTTACAATTATGAACACAAATGAAATCAGTGGAAAACGTCAGATGGAGTTTCTGGCGGAGTTTGATTATATCAGGGAGGCGGGAACTGCAGGAGAGGAAAAAGCAGCAAAGATTATTCAGGAAACATTGAATAGTTTTGGTGTGGAGAATCATTTGGAAGAGTTTGGCTTTGAAACTTTTCAGGTAAAAAAAGCAAAGCTTACGATAACGGAACCATATGTAAAAGAATATACAGTAACCGGATGTGGAAGATGTTCCAATACAGATGAGAATGGACAGAATGCATCTTTTTTGTATGTGGAGAATGCTGATGAGATCAGCCTCGCAAATGCCAGAGGAAAAATCGTCATGGTAAATGATCCGGTAAGAAAGGAACTGTACCAGAAGTTGGCGAATTCAGGTGTGGCAGGCTTTATCAGCATTGCCGGTTCTCCGCTGGACGAGGGCGTGGATCTGACGCCGCGCGCATACAGTTTGCCGAAGAATCTGCCGGGTGAAGAGAAAAAAGCAGCCGGGAAAGAAGCGGCAAATTATGACAATAGAATTCCGGGTGTAAGCATTCATTATAAAGATGCTGTCGAATTAGTGACAAGAGGGGCGGCTAAGGCCTGCCTGTCTGTAGAACAGGAGACAGTGGCACGTACATCCCGAAATGTAGTGGCACGAATCAAAGGAACAGATAAAGCAGAGGAGATCCTGACTCTTACCGCACACTATGATTCCGTACCAGAGGGTCCTGGTGCTTACGATAACATGTCTGGTGCCGCGATCATCATGGAACTTTGCAGATATTTCAAAGAACACAGACCACGCAGAACAATGGAATTCGTATGGTTTGGTGCAGAAGAGAAAGGTCTGCTTGGAAGTCAGAACTATATTAAAGAACATGAGTCAGAATTGCAGGCTCATCGTTTCAATATGAATGTAGACCTTGCGGGACAGCTTGTGGGCGGAACGGTTGTAGGAGTGACAGGTGATGCGTCAATCTGCAATATGATCATATATATGGCTCATGAGACAGGAATCGGCATGTCTACAAAGAATCAGATCTGGGGAAGCGATTCTAACACCTTTGCGTGGAAAGGTATTCCGGCTATGACATTAAACAGGGATGGATTTGGCATGCATACACGTCATGATACCATTGCACTTCTGTCGGACTGGTCGTTGGAGAGAAGCGCGATCTTACTGGGATATATCGCGGACAGACTGGGAAACATCGAAATTTTTCCGTTTGAACGGAAAGTGCCGGAAGAGTTTATCAGACAGCTGGATGAATATTTTGGCTAATGTTATTCCGGCAGTATGTATCATATTGGCAGAATCAATCCCACACTTGACAAATGAACGCCAGATTGATACCCTATCACAAGAGCGTTTTTTATGCTATAGAAGAAAAACAATGTGGATGCAAGGGTCAGTTACACGCATCTGCATTCTGAAAAGCAACAAGAGGAGATAAAAAATTAATGGATATTATTCAGGTAATCACACAGGAATTGAAGGTGGAGAAATGGCAGGTAGAAGCCGCAGTCAAATTAATTGACGAAGGCAACACCATCCCATTCATTTCCCGATACAGAAAAGAAGCAACAGGTTCCCTTAATGATGAGCAGCTTCGTGCACTCTTTGAGAGACTGACGTATCTGAGAAATCTGGAAGATAAGAAGAATCAGGTATTAAAGAGCATCGAAGACCAGGGCAAGCTGACTGAGGAACTGAAGAAACAGATTCTGGATGCCCAGACACTGGTTGTAGTAGAGGACTTATACAGACCATATCGCCCGAAACGTCGTACCCGTGCGACAATTGCCAAAGAGAAAGGGCTGGAACCACTGGCAGATATCATTCTTCTGCAGATGACAGACAAGCCGGTAGAAGAGGAAGCCAAGGTATACGTCTCCGAAGAAAAGGGTGTTAAGAATGTTGCAGAAGCATTGAACGGAGCTAAAGATATTATTGCAGAGCGTATTTCCGATGAAGCAGACTATCGTATCTACATCCGTAACCTGACAACAAAGAACGGAAGTATTTCTTCCACAGCAAAGAATGCGGAAACTCAGTCTGTATATGAGATGTATTATGAATTCGAGGAGCCGGTCAGGAAACTGGCAGGACACCGTATTCTTGCGTTAAACCGTGGTGAGAAAGAGAAATTTATCACTGTTAAAGTAAATGCACCGGAGGAAGACATCCTTCGTTATTTGAATAAGAGAGTGATCAAAAAAGACAACCCGAATACAACTCCGATTCTGAAAGCAGTTGTAGAAGACAGTTACAAACGTCTGATCGGACCGGCTATCGAGCGAGAAATCCGCAGTGATCTTACTGATAAGGCAGAAGACGGCGCGATCCATGTATTCGGCAAGAATCTGGAACAGCTTCTGATGCAGCCTCCAATCGCAGGCAAAGTCGTACTTGGATGGGACCCTGCGTTCCGTACAGGCTGTAAGCTGGCAGTTGTAGATGCAACAGGTAAAGTTCTGGATACAACAGTTGTTTATCCCACAGCTCCGACTACTGAGAAAAAGATCCGTGCTGCCAAGGATACAGTGGAAGGTATGATCGAAAAATACGGTGTATCCCTTATTTCAGTAGGAAACGGTACAGCATGTCGTGAATCCGAGCAGGTGATCGTAGATATGCTCAAAGAAATCCCGGAAAAAAAGGTGCAGTATGTTATCACAAATGAGGCAGGAGCATCTGTGTATTCTGCAAGCAAACTGGCTACAGAGGAATTCCCGAACTTTGATGTAGGACAGAGAAGTGCGGCTTCCATTGCAAGACGTGTACAGGATCCGCTTGCAGAACTGGTTAAGATCGATCCGAAATCTATCGGTGTGGGTCAGTATCAGCATGATATGAACCAGAAGAAACTGGATGAAGCATTAAGCGGCGTTGTAGAAGACAGCGTAAATAAAGTTGGTGTAGATTTAAATACAGCATCTGCATCTCTGCTTGAGTATATTTCCGGTATCAGCAAAGCAATTGCCAAAAATATCGTAGCTTACAGAGAAGAGAACGGTCAGTTCACAGACAGAAAAGAACTTCTCAAAGTAGCGAAATTAGGACCGAAGGCATTTGAACAGTGTGCAGGTTTCATGCGTATTTCAGGTGGAAAGAATCCTCTGGATGCAACAAGTGTACATCCTGAGAGCTATGAAGCAGCATCTGCACTTCTTTCAAAACTTGGATATAAGCCAAATGATGTTGTGGCAGGAAATCTCCTTGGACTTTCCCTGCAGGTAAAAGACTATAAGAAGATGGCAGCAGAACTGGGAATCGGTGAGATCACACTTCGTGATATTGTAAAGGAACTGGAGAAACCGGCAAGAGATCCTCGTGATGACATGCCGAAACCGATCCTTCGTTCAGACGTTCTTGAAATGAAAGATCTGAAAGAAGGAATGGTGCTGAAGGGAACTGTCCGTAATGTTATTGATTTCGGTGCATTTGTAGATATCGGTGTACATCAGGACGGTCTGGTGCACATTTCCGAGATGACAGAGAGATTTATCAAACATCCTCTGGAAGCGGTGAGTGTAGGGGATATCGTAGATGTAAGAGTAATCGGAGTTGATATGAAGAAAAAACGTATCAGCTTATCCATGAAAGGATTAAATAAATAACATCAATAAAACAGGGATTGCCACTGCAGACCGGATATCTGCAGGAGTGATCCCTGTTTTTGGGGGTACTGCTGTCTGCAGTAACAGTTATTCTGTTTCCCGGTGTGATGTGAGGTGTTCTTCAAGGCTGCGTGCTGCAATGCTCTGTGGCCTTTTTACATTGCGGATCAGACAGATCTTTCGTTCAGGAAGAGGCTCTTCAATGGGAATCTGGACGATTTTCCCCTGAGCAATATGTTCAGCAGCAAGCTCTTCAGGGAAGAATCCGATTCCCAGGTTGTGCTGCACCATAGGGAAGATCTGGTCAGTAGTTGCCACTTCCATATCAGGTGAGAAGGGAAGGTTATGGCGCATAAAATACTGTGTATATAATTCTCTTGTACTGCTTCCGGGAGCAATCCCGATCAGAGGGATATCCTGCAGATCCTGAAGACAGTGTTTGTTGGAAGCTGTTTCCGCATATTCCTCTCCACCTATAAGGATCTCGCGGAAAGAATAGAGGGGAATTCTCTGAAGTGGTTTTTTCAGGGCGACAGGTGTGGTAACTACTGCAAAGTCTACCAGACCGTTTTCCAGTGCCTGAACTGCCTGTGGTGTGGAATGATTAGAGATTCTCAGCTTTACATGTGGATAACGGTGATGAAAGACTTCCAGTTCGTTCAGCAGGAATAAACGCAGTGCGATTTCACTGGCACCAATATTTACAAGTCCGCTTTCCAGACCTTTATCTTTGAGAAGTTCATTTTCTCCTGATACAAGCTGTTCTATTGCAATTGATACATGTTCAAAAAGTCTTTCTCCTTCAATGGTCAGCTGTACTCCGCGATTGGAACGGATAAAAAGTTTACATCCCAGCTCATTCTCCAGAATATTCATACACCGGGTAATGTTAGGCTGATTGTTTCCCATAACGTCGGCTGCTTTGGAAAAACTCTTATACTGGGCAACATAGTAAAAAATACGATAATAATCAAGAATCATGATACAGTCGGCTCCTTATGCTATATAAAAATAGAATATCTGATATAGAAAAATAACGTTTGTATATCAATGTGTGAATCAGTATAATACGACTGGGTCAAAAAATCAATATAAAAGTCCTGACAATAGGACGGAGACCAAAAGGAAAGGGAGATTACCGAATATGACAACAGCGAATAAGACAATTAAGATCAATGACGTGGAGGCAGCAAAGAAACTGGTCAGTGCGGCAGTCAGATGTCCATTTGATATTGATATTGTATTTAAAGGAAAAATTTTTATTGATGCCAAATCTATTCTCGGAGTATTAAGTCTTGGCGTGGAAGAACCTCTGGAACTTAAATATGATGGCTATGATGAAGATTTTGAATCAGTGATCGCAGGTCTGGCATGTTAAGATTAAAGAAAGGAATTCACAGGTGCAGATGACATCTACAAATCTTCTATATATTTATGTGATTATCATTAATATAGTCACATTTTTTATCTATGGCTTGGATAAAAGCAGGGCAAAAGCCGGACAGTGGCGCATACCGGAAGCGCAGCTGATATTTCTGGCGGTGATCGGAGGGTCGGTGGGAGCTCTGGCCGGTATGAAGGTATTTCATCATAAAACAAGAAAGCCGAAATTTAAGACAGGAGTTCCGGCGATACTGATTATTCAACTAATTATTTATTTTCTGTTTTTGGGAAATGAGGGGATTATTCTGCGCTTATAGCAATCCTTATAAATAATGCATATTGATTTTAGCTCATCAGAGCGTGAAATCCTGTGTCAGTAAAGCGGATATATTGTCCGCTTTCTTTTTTTTGCCCGAACAAAATTGATTGTTACAGAGAATGAGGTATGTTATGCTACTCTTATATGAGAATTGCGGGATCTGCAAAGCAGCGGAGTGATTCGTAGATATCAAGTCAGGGGAAAGACATCTTTTAACCCTGATATTATATGAAAAGCTGCCTGTTAAGTGAAAGAAGGGCAGAAAAATAATACATGACAAAATATAAGAGAGCAGGTGAAAAATATTGGAACAGGAAATTCAGGAGGCAAAAAGTTTATATTACAGCTATAAGCAGTATTTTTCAGACTATCTTCCGGCTTTGACGAAACTGGGGCTGAAAGTAGTAATGGCATTGCTGGTATTTGTGGGCGGGCGCAAAGTGATCCAGTGGTTTGTTTCTTTCATAAAGAAGTCCATGGAGCGTGCGTCTGTAGACAAAGGTGTGATCCAGTTTACAGGGTCGTTGTTGAGAATTGTACTTTACATTTTGCTGGTATTTAGCATTGCCACTCATTTTGGTGTAAAGGAATCCTCTATTGCAGCACTGCTTGGTACTGCCGGTGTAACGGTAGGTCTTGCATTGCAGGGCGGTCTTGCAAATATCGCAGGCGGGATCATGCTTCTGATCTTCAAACCATTTCAGGTGGGGGATTATATCATTATCGCACAGCAGAATGGGTGCGAAGGAACTGTATACAAAATAGAAATCTGTTATACAACTCTGATTTCCATAGATAACAAACACATTGTAATCCCAAATGGAACGCTGTCCGGCAGCATTATTACAAATGTAACTGCCAGAGATCTTCGTAAGCTGGAGATCAAAGTAGGAATTTCTTATGATTCAGACATTAAGAAAGCAAAAGCAATCCTGGAAGAAATCCTTCATAATGATGAAGATACAAAAGACGACCAGGGAATGGTGGTGTTTGTAGATGAGCTTGGAGAGAGCGCAGTGGTCATGGGCCTGCGTGTGTGGGTGGCTACGGAGAAATACTGGCCTGCCAGGTGGCGGCTTAATGAACTGATCAAAGAAGCATTTGATGCAAACGGAATTGAAATCCCGTACAATCAGTTACAGGTTCATGTGAAGAAACAGATATGATAACAACATAAGTCCTCTGAACCAACTATAAGGTTTAGAGGATTTATTGTTTGTACAGATTATAGCCAAATAATACCAAACAAGAATAAATAATCCTTGATCGATGGTGATTTATACCAATTTCACTGTCAGATATTGGTATAATACCACCAAAATAATATAAAATACGACAAAATAATTGACAATAGGACAACAGATTGCTATACTGGAGTCAAGTTAAACAACTAAGTGTTTTTATGAAGATGCAAAGGCGCATGTAAGTAAATGGATTGCTGCACGATTTTTATACATTGCAAAGACGCAAAAATATAAAAACACTTTTTTTGTACCCAAAATTAACTTCGTGATTGTAACTAAGTAACAATGTACAGAAAGAAAAGGAGAGAAAACTATGAAAATGTACAAAAAAGTTATGGCAGCAGCTCTTGCAGGAGTAATGACAGTTTCCATGTCCGCTACAGCATTTGCAGCAGATGATGACGGCTATATTCTCAAAGCCACAAATGAAGATTCCAAATCATCCGACAATGATCTGGTGATCGCAATCGAAGGAAGCGTAAGCTCCATGGATCCGGCAAACATTCCGGATACAAACGCAATCTCTGCTACACGTGGTGTATACGAGACACTGGTTTCTTTTGATGAGAACCAGGAATTAACAGGCAAACTTGCTGAATCATGGGAAGTTTCCGATGACTCTCTTACTTATACTTTCAAACTTCGTCAGGGCGTTAAATTCCAGGACGGAACAGACTTCAATGCAGCAGCAGTTAAAGCAAACTACGATCGTGTAGTTAACAAAGACAACAACCTTCGTCAAAGAAGAACATTTATCGTAACTAACGAAGACGGATCTGAAACACCTCGTGTAGACAGCATTGAAACACCGGATGATTACACACTGGTTATCAAACTGACACAGGCATGGGCACCATTTATCAACCGTCTGACACAGTTCTGTATCATCAGCCCTGCAGCTCTTGAAGAGTATGGCAATGATATCATGAACCATCCATGCGGAACCGGCCCATATGTATGTACAGAATGGGAAGAGGGAGACCACACAAGCTTTAAGCGCAATGATGATTATTGGGGAGACAAACCGGGCGTTGACACTGTAACAATCAAAGAGGTTCCGGAAGCAGGTGCACGTACAGCTATGCTTCAGACAGGTGAAGCAGACTTCATCTATCCTACACCGTCTGACCAGATCGAAGCAATCAAAGGAACAGACGATGTAAATATCCTTACAACAGACTCTAACATCATGAGATATGTAACTCTGAACATGGATCTGGAACAGCTTTCTGATGTAAAAGTACGTCAGGCTATGAACTATGCGATTGACAAAGATGCATACATCCAGTTAATGTATTCCGGATACGGAAAACCGGCTACATCTGTAGTTCCATCTATCATCGGCGGATATGAAGAGCAGGAAGCTTACACATATGATGTAGACAAAGCAAAAGAACTTATGAAAGAAGCCGGATACGAAGACGGATTCAAACTTACTCTGTGGGGCGATAACACAACACAGGAAATCAAAGGTATGACATTTATTTCCCAGCAGCTTGCTCAGATCGGTATCGAAGTTGACGTTCAGCCAATGGAGCCTGCAACTGTAAGTGACAAGATTTATGTTGACAAAGAAGATGCCGAGATCAATATGTGGTATGTAAACTGGTCTGCATCTGACTTCACAATGGATGGTTCTTTACGTTCCCTGCTTTACAGCACAATGTGCCCTCCTACAAGTGCAAATACAGCATACTTCAACGATGCTGATTTTGATAAAGATATGGACGAAGGTCTTGCAACAGCTAACGAAGAAGAGCAGGCTAAATACTACAGCGATGCTCAGAAGATCGCATGGGAAGCATGCCCGTGGTTGTTCCTTGGCAATGACCAGATCATCTATTCTACAAAATCTTATCTGTCTGGCGTATATGTATCTCCGGATGGAGCATTTAACTTCGCAAATGCAACTTTAGCACAGTAGTAATTTGTTTGAGAACAGGCTGCGAAGAACATAAATCTGGCTGCCTGATTTGAAATTGCAGCAATTCCATAAAAATACTGCCGATACAGCAGTGTGAATACAGGACAAGGATGTTCAAACCGGAGAACTGCCATAAGATTCACTATGGCAGTTCTCCGACTATAAAGCATCAAATATAAACAACAGGTAAGAAAATGATAAGGAGGAAAAATATGGGACGTTATTTAGGTAAACGTTTGATAAGCACGATCCCGCTGCTTCTGGTTATCTCATTCGTAGTATTTATGTTTATCCATATGATTCCCGGTGATCCGGCAAGACTGGTAGCCGGTCAGGATGCAACAAAGGAAGATGTGGCAGTTGTACGTGAACAGCTGGGACTGGATGAGCCACTATTTGTACAGTATGGCAAATATATGAAAGGTCTTTTTACAGGAGATCTGGGAAACTCTATCAAAAACGGTAAAACCGTAGCAGAGACAATCGCACCAAGACTGAAACCAACTATCATGCTGACATTCTCATCCATGATATGGGCTGCGATCATCGGTATTGCAATCGGTATCATCGCTGCCGTATTTCATGGCAGAATTCTTGATTATGTAGGTATGATCATAGCAATCGCAGGTATATCTGTTCCAAGTTTCTGGTTAGGTCTGGAATTAATCCAGCTTTTCTCAGTAAGCCTGGGATGGCTTCCAACCAGTGGACTGGAAACCTGGAAGAGCTACATTCTTCCATCACTTACAATGGGAGCAGGAATCATGGCCGTACTTGCCAGATTTTCCAGATCTTCCATGCTTGAGACCATGCGTGAGGACTATGTGCGTACCGCACGTGCCAAAGGTCTTTCTGAATCACTGGTTGTTATGCGCCATGCATTTAAGAACTCTCTGATCGAGATCGTAACAGTAGCCGGACTTCAGATCGGTGGTCTCCTTTCCGGATCTGTTATGGCAGAGACAGTATTCTCCATCCCCGGGCTTGGACGTCTTCTGGTAGACTCCATCCAGATGAGAGATTACAAAGTTGTTCAGGCATTACTGCTGTTCTTTGCTACAGAATATATCCTGATCAACCTGATCGTAGATGTTCTTTATGGCGTGATTAACCCAAGAGTACGTTATGAGTAGAGGAGGAGAGAAGATGGCAGATAAGAACACAACATCAAATATTAACCTTGCTGCTGCCGAAGAACTCCCTAAGGCACAGAGCAAGTTCAAAGAATTTGTCAAGAAATTCATGAAGAGAAAAACAGCAGTGATTTCTCTGGCATTTATAGTTTTTATTATCTTAATGGCGATCATTGGACCATATGTAGTTCCGTATGATCCGCAGGCACCGGATTACACAGCTATGATGCAGGGGCCAAGCGCAGCCCACATTTGGGGAACCAATGAATACGGACAGGATGTTTTCTCCCGTCTGATGGTTGGTACCAGACTTTCTCTTACATGCGCGCTGACAGCGACGATTATTGGTACGGCTATCGGTGTTGTTCTCGGACTGATCGCAGGTTTCTACGGCGGAATTATCGATGCCCTGATTATGAGATGCTGTGATGTACTTTTCGCTTTCCCTGATATCCTGCTGGCTATCGCAGTTGTTGCCATCATCGGACAGGGTATGGTAAACGTTATGATCGCAGTTGCGGTATTTACAGTGCCGTCCTTCGCACGAATCATACGAAGCGCGACGATTTCCGTAAAGCAGGCTCCTTATGTAGAGGTTGCCCGTTCCCTGGGATGTTCAAACACAAGAATCCTGTTTGTACATATTTTCCCTGGTACGATCCAGTCCATGATCGTTAACTTTACCATGCGTGTAGGTACTGCGATCCTTGCTGCATCATCCTTAAGCTTCCTGGGATTCGGTGCAAACGTCACAGAGCCTGACTGGGGTTCCATGCTTTCCACAGGACGTAACTATCTGAATACAGCTCCTCATATGGTACTGTTCCCTGGTATTCTGATCTTCCTTACAGTTCTGGCATTCAACCTGCTGGGCGACGGTCTCAGAGATACCCTGGATCCAAAGATGAACTAGGAGGAAGAAACCATGGCAGAAAAATTATTAGAAGTAAAGAATCTCCGTACGGAGTTTAAAAGAGATAAAACATGGGTGACAGCAGTTAATAATGTAAGTTTCTCCATTCAGCCGGGTGAGATTCTTGGTCTGGTAGGAGAGTCCGGATGCGGTAAATCCGTAACTTCCCTTTCCATTATGAAACTTCTGGCACGCAACAGTAAGATTTCCAACGGTGAGATCCTGCTTAATGGCAAGGATCTTCTCAAAGAAGATAAAAAAGGTATGAGAAAGATCAGAGGACGTGAAGTTGCCATGATCTTCCAGGAGCCGATGAACTCTCTGAACCCATGTATGAGAATTGAGAAACAGCTGACAGAAGCAATCCTGCTCCATAACAATTTCTCAAAAGAAGAAGCGCACAACAGAGCATTCGAAGTACTGAAATCAGTAGGTATCCCTGAACCGGATATGACATTAAAGAGTTATCCGCACCAGCTTTCAGGCGGTATGTGCCAGCGTGTTATGATTGCTATGGCAATGTCCTGTGAGCCGGAGCTTCTTATTGCGGACGAGCCGACTACAGCCCTTGACGTTACCATTCAGGCACAGATCCTGGAGCTGATGGAGGACATCAGGGCAAAGAAGAATACAGGTATTCTGATGATCACACATGACCTTGGTGTTGTTGCTGAAATGTGTTCCAGAGTTGTTGTTATGTATGCCGGCCGAATTGTAGAAGAAGCGCCTGTGCAGGAACTTTTTGCAGATCCGAAACATCCATATACACAGGGTCTGATCGGTTCTGTACCGAAACTTGGAAGTGGTGTGGAATCTCTTCCGTCCATTCCGGGAAGCGTACCGGATCTGTCCGTAATGCCGAAAGGATGTAAGTTTGCACCGAGATGTAAATATGCAATGGATATCTGTCATCAGCAGGAGCCGGAGCTTGCAGATATCAACGAAGCAGGCACCAGAAAATGCAGATGTCATCTGCTCAACAAAACTGCAAAGGAGGCGTAACCTGTGAGCGAGCCGTTATTATCAGTAAAGAATATGAAGAAAACATTCCAGGCAAACGGAGGAATGTTCAGCAAGAAGAAATTTGTTCATGCGGTAAATGACGTATCTTTTGATATTTATCCAGGCGAGACTTTTTCGTTGGTAGGCGAGTCCGGCTGTGGTAAATCCACGACAGGTAAACTGATCGATCATCTGATCACACCTGACTCCGGCGAAATCTGGTTTGAGGGAAAAGAAATCTCCAAACTTTCAGAGAAAGAAATGCGCCCGTTACGTTCAGATATCCAGATGGTTTTCCAGGATCCGTACGGTTCCCTGAATCCGAGAATGAAAGTTCAGGATCTTATCGGTGAGCCACTTCTGATTCACACAAATATGAGTGCAGGAGAGCGCCTTAAGAAAGTACATGAACTTCTCGGCACTGTAGGATTAAGCCCGTCTCATGGAGAGCGTTACCCGCATGAATTCTCCGGTGGTCAGCGTCAGCGTATCGGAATTGCCAGAGCACTGACTGTACAGCCAAAGCTTATCATCGCAGATGAGCCGGTATCTGCCCTTGATGTTTCTATCCAAGCGCAGGTATTAAATCTTCTGCAGCAGTTACAGAAAGACTTTAATCTTACCTATCTGTTCATTTCCCATGACCTGAGTGTCGTTGAGATGATTTCAGACAGGATCGGTGTTATGTATCTGGGTACGATCGTAGAGACAGCTCCGAAGAAAGAACTGTATGCAAACCCGAGACATCCATATACAAGAGCACTTCTTTCCGCAGTTCCGATCCCGGATCCGGAAGTGAAGAAAGAGCGTATTACATTAAAAGGTGATCTTCCAAGTCCGAGTAATCCGCCAAGCGGATGTCTGTTCCATACACGCTGCCCACATTGTACAGAAAAATGTAAGACACAGGTGCCGACACCTGTTGAAATTGCACCGGGCCATATTGTAAAATGTCATTATCCAAAACTTACAGAATAGGAATTCCGAAATAACAATATTACACCTGAAGATGAACAGTGAAGAAAACAGGATTCACTGAAAGATACAGGTTATCATGAATGGATGAGGAAAGAGGGGGCTATGTTTACTGAGGAAAGACAAAGCGCAATAGAGAAATGCCTTCGTGAAAACGGAAAAGTCAAGGTTAAGGAATTGAGTGAAATGTTTCAGGTCACAGAAGACTGTATCCGAAAAGATCTTAAGATTCTTGAAAACGCCGGTAAGTTAAAGAGAACCTACGGCGGCGCAATCCTTTCACAGGATTATCCGCTGAAAAGAGACGTAGTAGACAGACGCCAGTTTAACCTTGACAAAAAGAGAACAATTGCAGCCAAAGCATTTAAACTGATTAAGAATAACGAAACGATTTTCCTTGATATTTCTACCACAAATATCGAGCTGGCAAAGCTTCTTGCTGCGTCAAATATGCGTGTGGTAGTGGTGAGCAATATGATAGATATCCTGCAGATCCTTGCCACAAATCCGTCCATTACTGCAATCGGTACAGGGGGAACAATGTATCAGACAGTAAACGGATTTATGGGAGCTGCAACGATAGAAGTGATCAAACAGTATAGCTTTGACCGTGCATTTATAGGAAGCTGCGGTGTGGATATGACTGATTGTGCAATTACTACATTGGGGGTAGAGGACGGATTGACAAAGAAAGCAGCCGTGCACAGCAGCAGACATAAATATGTTGTTATGGAAAGGGATAAATTCTATTTCAATGATTCTTATAAATATGCATACTTTGATGATATCAGCGGAATTGTTACGGATGAATTTCCAGATGATACGATCGTGAGTACACTGGAGAGAGCCGGGGTGAAATTGTTCTGATGCAGGTAAGTCTTCGGGGGACTTATCTGATCTGGTTAAATCAGTCAGCAGAAAGGATGATCTGTCTGGCTTAAATGAAAAAAGATGGAGGCAAGTACGTGAAAGAATATATTTTGGAAGCCTGTGTAGATTCTGTAGAATCTGCTATGGCAGCGGTTGAAGGAGGCGCAGACAGACTGGAACTTTGCGGTAACCTGATCATCGGCGGAACCACTCCGGGACCGTGGCTTTTTGATGAAATAAGAAAGCGTTCGGATATCAGGATCCATGCTTTGATCCGTCCGCGTTTTGGAGATTTCTGCTATACAGATGCAGAATTTTCCATGATAAAGCATGCAGTGGAAGATTTCAGGAAAATGGGTGCCGAAGGTGTTGTATTTGGGGTGCTGAAGCCGGATGGCACATTAAACATGGAACAGATGAAAGAGCTGATGGAGGCGGCAGGGGATATGTCGGTGACTCTTCACAGAGCTTTTGATGTATGTGTGGATCCAATAGAAACAATGGAACAGGCAATCTCACTGGGAATCAATACGATCCTTACTTCAGGTCAGCGTAATGTATGTCTGCAGGGGGCAGATCTGCTGAAGGAACTGGTAGAGAAGAGTCAGGGACGTATCACGATCCAGGCAGGAAGCGGCGTGGG
The DNA here is from genome assembly GCF_025148125.1 of Blautia wexlerae DSM 19850. Classification (NCBI taxonomy): domain Bacteria; kingdom Bacillati; phylum Bacillota; class Clostridia; order Lachnospirales; family Lachnospiraceae; genus Blautia; species Blautia wexlerae. Next base: position 3,894,831 of record NZ_CP102267.1, on the reverse strand, counting down.
AGCAGAAGTGATCCGCCAGCTTTATCCGCTTACAGGAGTCAGGGCTTATCATATGACCGGAAAGAGAGTCATTGACAGTGAGATGCAGTTTCGCAAGGATGGAGTCAACATGGGACTTCCGATGCTGAGCGAATATGAGATATGGCGTACGGATGTAGATAATATCCGTGCCGCAAAGAAAGTTCTGGAGGAATTATAATGGCAGAACCAAGAGTTTTTTTAAAAGAGAACAGGGGCCGAATTGAAGAGAACTACCTGGAGCAGGCAAAAAACCTGCCCCGGGTTTTTGCGCCTGTAGACGAAAAATTACAGAAATGTACAGAGGAAGTGGCACTTGCATGTAAATATTTATATGCGTTTATGCCGTACAGTGACATTGGCAATTATCCGTTTGAAGTATTTCTGGACTATGCAGAGAATGGTGTGAGGCTCTGGAAAGAGAACCCACAGGTTGCAGACCTTCCGGAAGAAATCTTCCTGAATTATGTGCTGTTTCACAGAGTAAATGAGGAAGAGATCGCACAGTGCAGAACTTATTTCCGCACAGAAATCGGAAGCAGAATACAGGGAATGAACTTCAGAGAAGCAGCGCTGGAAGTGAACTACTGGTGTGCCGAAGAAGCTACTTATCATTGTACAGATGACCGTACTTTATCTGCGATTTCTGTATACCGCAGAGGAAATGGCAGATGTGGTGAAGAGTCTGTGTTCACTGTAAATGCACTGCGAAGCGTAGGCGTACCTGCCCGTCAGGTATATGCGCCGAAGTGGTCTCACTGCGATGACAATCACGCCTGGGTAGAGATCTGGTGTGATGGCAAATGGTACTTCCTCGGAGCCTGTGAGCCCGAAGAAATCCTGAATAAAGGATGGTTTACAAACGCTTCTTCCAGAGCAATGATGATCCATTCACGTGTGTTTGACACCAAGATACCGGAAGGCGAGGTGATCGGCACAGATGGTATGGTGACCATGCTGAATGAATTGAAGAGGTATGCAGTAACCAAAGAAATTACAGTAACAGTAAAGGATATGCAGGGGTTACCCACAGAGAAAGCTGAGGTTTCCTTTGAGGTACTGAACTATTCAGAGTATGCACCGATCGCAGAGAAGAAAACAGACAGTAAGGGAACTGCCAGACTGACAACAGGACTTGGAAGTCTGCATATTTCCGCAAGAATGTGTTCTGACGGCGAGTGGTTCTATGCGGAAACAGTTATGAACACTGAGAAAGAAGATAACTGTGAACTTTGTCTGGTACCGCAGGATAAAAGAAATGACGGCGAATCAGAAAAGTGGACAGCAGCAGATATATTTGCTCCTCATGATGCACCTGTAAATACAGACATGCCGACTCCGGAACAGAAGGCGAAGGGAAATAAGCGTCTGGCAGCAGCCAATGCACACAGAGAGCAGAAAGTAAGAAACTGGTCAAATCCGGAATGTGAACGTTTCCTGGAAAAAGAGGTAAACAGGATAGAAGAAGCTATTGCTGCCTCATACAGAGAAGATCTCCTGAGGGTTCTCACAGAGAAAGACAGAACTGACTGTATCAGTGACGTTCTGGAGGAACACCTGGAGCTGGCAATCCCATATCATGGTATGATGAAAAAGGATACCTTTGTATCTTATGTGTTAAATCCAAGAGTGGATGATGAAGTTCTTCAGAAATACAGAAGAGAGATCAAGAAGCATTTTTCCAGAGCTGAGAAACAGGAGCTGAGAGATGATCCTTCCAGAATCTGGAATCTGATCGAGAAGGCAATTGTTTCCAGACCGGAGAAAGAGCGTTCCAGTGTGATCACAACACCGGCAGGATGCATAAGGACCTGTACAGGAAGCTTCCTGTCAAAGAAAATCCTGTTTGTTGCAATAGCGAGAACCCTTGGAGTAGCGGCAAGACTGAATCCACATGATCGTTCTATGGAATATATGGAAAACGGAAGATTCGTTCCTGTGCTTGCAAGAACAGAGAAGAACTGTACTCTGATCCTGAAAGCAGGAGAGACTGTACAGTGGAAATATTTCCAGAACTGGAGTATTGCAAAACTGGAGAATGGAAGATATACATCACTGAAACTGGGAGCAGAGAATTTCGAAGATCAGATCCTGAATCTGCCGTTGGAATCCGGAAACTACAGGATTCTTACTTCAAACAGACTTCCAAATGGAAATATGTTTGCAAATGAATATCATTTTGAAATTCAGCCCGGAGAGACAAAGGAGATCGAGTTGGTACTCAGGGAAGCAGATCTGGAGGATATGCTGGAGAATATTTCCATGCCGGAATTCATGCTGAAAACTGAGGATGGTACAGAAGTGAAAGCATCTGATCTTACAGCAGACGGAAAACATATCCTTATGTTTCTGGAAGAAGAAAAAGAGCCTACTGAGCATATCTTAAATGAAATGATGGAGCAGGAAGAGGCTTTCGCAGGATATGCAGAGCAGATTATTTTTGTAGTGAGAAGCAAAGAAGCACTGGAGACACCGACACTGTCCAAAGCACTTGCAAAGTTAAAAAATATTCAGATTTATTATGATGATTTCTCAGAGATTATCAATACTCTGGGAAGGCGTATGTACGTAGATCCGGACAAACTTCCGCTGATTATTGTGACGAATGGAACCCTGAATGGGATTTATGCGACCAGCGGTTACAATGTAGGAACCGGGGATATGCTGCTTAGATTAATGTAACAGAGCGATAAATAAGATGCCCGGAGATGACACCTGTGAGCATCTTCTGGTATTGCCGGATTACATTATTGTATAGATGTAAAGGATTGGATATTGAATTTGCATTTACATAAAGGAGATAAAAATCATGTATCAGTTTAACAGAAAAGAATATGAAGAACGTATGAAATGGTATCAGGATGCCCGTTTCGGAATGTTTATCCACTGGGGATTATATTCTATTCCTGCAAGAGGAGAATGGGTACGCAGTACAGAGGAGATGCCTGAGGAAGAATACCTTCCGTTTATGAAAGAATTTGATGCCAGAGACTATAATCCGAAACAGTGGGCAAAAGAGGCAAAGGCAGCAGGTATGAAATATGTGGTTCTGACTGCAAAACACCATGATGGTTTCTGTTTATTTGACAGTAAATACACAGATTATAAAGTTACCAATACACCTGCAGGAAGAGATCTGATCAAAGAATATGTGGAAGCTCTTCGCGAAGAAGGTCTGAAAGTCGGTCTGTATTTCACCTTACTTGACTGGCATCATCCGGACTATCCTCATTACGGAGACCGCATCCATCCTATGAGAAACCATCCGGAATGCAGTAATGAAAACAGAGATTTTTCTCGTTATATAGAGTATATGTACAATCAGGTGGAAGAGGTCTGCACAAATTATGGAAAAATCGATATTATGTGGTTTGACTTTTCCTATGACGATATGCGAGGCGAGAAATGGGGAGCAACCAGACTGATAGATATGGTCCGCAGATTACAGCCGGGAATCATCATTGATAACCGTCTGGAAGTCAGTGGTGAGGGAAGAGGATCTCTGTATGAATGCGATCCGACACCGTATCATGGCGATTTTATAAGCCCGGAACAGATCATCCCGCCGGAAGGAATCTGTGACAAAGAAGGGAATCCGATGGTATGGGAAGCATGCTTCACCATGAACAATAACTGGGGCTACTGCGCAAATGACCACTATTACAAACCTGCTTCCATGCTGATCAAGAAGCTGGTAGAGTGTGTTTCCAAAGGTGGAAATATGATCCTGAATGTAGGACCTGATGCGAAAGGTAAATTTCCGAAAGAATCCTCCGCAATCCTGGCGGAAATCGGACGCTGGATGGATAAGAACCATGACAGTATCTATGGATGCGCTCCGGCAGCAGATATCCCGAAACCGGATTACGGACGTATCACCAGAAATGGAAACAAGTATTATGTCCATATTTATGAGAATACATTAGGACCACTGCCGCTGATTGGATTTGACAAGAATAAGATTGTGAAAGTACGTGCCCTGGATGACGGACATGAAGTGCCAATTTCTACTTTATGGGTGCACAGCGATTATCCGGATATCGCATTTGTTGACCTTGGTCCGGATCCTGTACTGCCGGATCCTGTAGACTATGTGTTGGAAGTGGAGATGGCTGAATAAAGATATAGAATACAAAAAAGCTGCCGTATGGCAGCTTTTTTGTATTTCTTAACCGAACTGAGATGCAGGTGTCTGCCTGGTTCAGCATCGGTTTCTCTTGTTTACGAAATAATTCAGAATCCCGCCGCCTATGATAATAACAAGTGCAACAGCAACAACACGTTTCGCTGCTTCCTGCGGCATCTGGCTTTTGGAACCGATGGAATCGGAATAGAAAGTCAGGGTATAATTGATCTCATGAGGGGTACCCATGGCAGTAGTGTCTGCGATTACCGGCATGCTCTCATCCATAATGGTAACCGGGATCTGGAATTCAGAATTCGTTCCTTCCTCATTGACAGGGAGATATTTTTTACCGTCAACGATCATGTAGTCATAATTAGAACTGCTCCACTGGATATCGGCAGTTACTTCACCGTTTTTCACAGTGATCAAAGTCGGTGAAGTGACACTGGCTTTGCCGCTTCCTCCCTCCAGTTCTACCTGGATGGAATACTCCCCATCTTCTTTATCAAGAGTGAAAGCCTGTGCAGCAGGAACAGAAGTCCATACTGACAGACAGCAGATCAAAGCTGCCAGAACTGCAAAAATCTTTCTCATATTTCTTTCCTCACTTAAATTCGATAATTTTCATCATCCCACAATTGAAATTAATTGTCAATACTTCGTTGAAAAAGTTATCCTGTTTTAGTATAATAAAAGGTGCTGTCCGCACGCAACATCATTGAGAACGTAGTGAACAGTGAGCACAATAAATGAATATCTGTGAATTGCTTTGCTGCGAAGCAGCTCCTGCAATTCTGATATCATAAAAATGTATATGCAAATCACAGGAGGATATAGTAATGAGAGGAATTTTATACGGAGTAGGAGTTGGCCCCGGAGATCCGGAACTTATGACATTAAAGGCAGTGCGCCTGATCAAAGAGAATGATATTATTGCAGTACCGGGCGCAGAGGTGCGTGAAACAGTTGCATATAAGATCGCAGTACAGGCAGTACCTGAGCTTGCAGACAAAGAACTCCTGCCAATCTATATGCCAATGACACACGATAAGGCAGAACTGGAACTGAACCATGAAAAAGGTGCCAAGGCGCTGGAAGCAGCACTTGATACAGGTAAGAATGTAGTATTTCTGACACTTGGAGATCCGACTATCTATTCAACATTTTCATATGTGCAGAAGAGAGTAGAAGAGGATGGATATGAGACAAGACTGGTAAGCGGTATTACTTCCTTCTGTGCAACAGCAGCACGCCTGAATATTCCGCTTACAGAGTGGAACCAGCCTCTTCATGTACAGCCTGCAGTTCACCGCCTTGACAGTGAACTGGATCAGCCGGGTACCTATGTGCTGATGAAATCCGGCAAAAAGATGAATCAGGTAAAGGAAATTCTGGCAAAAAGCGGACGCAATATCCGTATGGTGGAGAACTGTGGAATGCCGGATGAGCATATTTACAACAGTGTAGAAGAAATTCCGGATGATGCAGGCTATTATTCTCTGATCATTGCAAAGGAACAGGATGGAGGATTATGATCGAGACCAGAGATCTGACAAAAACCTTTGACAATTTTACAGCTGTGGATTCCCTGAACCTGAAAATTGAAAAAGGTGAGTTTTTTGGTCTTCTCGGACCAAACGGAGCAGGCAAGACAACGACCATCAGCCTGCTCTCAACCCTTCTTCTTCCAACAAAGGGAGAAATCCTCATAGACGGTCAGCAGCTTACAAGAAAACGTCCTGATTTGAAGAGAAAGATCAGTGTGATTACCCAGGAATATTCCATGCGTCAGGATATGAATATGGATGAGATTATGGAATACCAGGGACGGCTCTATTTTATGCCGCGAAAGCAGATAAAAGAAAGAACAGAAGAACTTCTGGAGTTCTGTGACCTGCTGAAGTTTCGCAAACGTACAGTCCGTAAGCTTTCCGGTGGAATGAAGCGTAAGCTGATGGTCTGTCGGGCATTACTGACAGATCCGGAGATATTGCTTTTGGATGAACCCACAGCAGGTATGGATGCTCTTTCCAGAAGACAGATGTGGAATCTTCTGCGTAAGCTTAATGAGAAAAACCTGACGATCCTGCTGACTACTCATTATATGGAAGAAGCACAGAGTCTCTGTAATCGTGTGGCACTGATGGATCATGGTAAGCTGGAGGAGGTAAGTACTCCGCAAGCATTGATCGAAAGTCTTGGTGCTTATGCAGTGGACGAGATGACAGCAGATGGAACACAGAATCACTATTTCCATACACGCCAGGAAGCAATCCGGTATCTGGAAGAGCTTACAGGGCAGGCGTCTCTTCGTGAGACAACACTGGAAGACGTCTTTGTAGAAAGAGCCGGGAAACATTTGATTTCAAAATAGCAGATATTAACTGAATCAGGGAAGTCCCCTGCGGAGGTTGCGAAAAAAGTTAGAATAATCTGGAGAAAAATGTATGGGAATTATAACAATATTATGGGAGAAGTGGGTAGAATTCCGCCGGGATTTCTATAAGATCACACTGGCGGCAATGATCGCACCGCTAATGTATCTGATCGTATTCGGAATGGGAATCCAGACCACTTCTCATGGACAGCCATACCTGAATTTTCTGATTCCGGGTGTGGTATCACTGACAACTATGAACGGAAGCTTCAACGCCATTGCGCAGAACCTAAACGTACAGAGACTGTATGAGAAGGCTTTTGATCAGGTGATGATCTCCCCCACACCATTATGGCAGTTTATTGCCGGACAGATCATCGGGGGAAGTCTGCGTGGTCTGTATGCAGGAGGAATCATACTGCTTCTTACAGCACCTATTGAGACAGGACTGATCTTCAACGGATGGTCCTTTCTGGTGATGTTCCTGAACGGAGCAGTATTCTCAGCCATCGGCGTGGTGGTCTCCTTTCTGGCAAAAAATCACGCAGACGTGCCGAGGTTTTCCAATTATATCATTATGCCTATGGCATATTTGTGTAACACCTTTTTCTCAACAGAGAAACTTCCGGGATTTATAGGCAAGTTTGTATCAGCCTTGCCATTATCCCAGACCAGCCATCTGATGAGAAGCATTTCATCAGGTGAGGCGGTGAATTACACTGGTATTGGGATTCTGCTTCTTTATCTGCTGGTGTTTACTGTAGCAGCATCATGGTTTATTTATAAGAAGAAAAATCTGTAACTGACTGACAAGGAGGAGCCTGTGCTCCTCCTTGATCTGGTTATGCATTATATATCAATGTGTTCTCAGTAATCCTTTTACCGGTGAACAGCGATAAAACGATATTTCCAATTATTGACTTTTATCCTTTGAATGATATACTTGAATTATGCATAACCGAGCAGCTGTTTTTGGCATCTGTCCGGTTAAATTTTCACACAGCCATAATAACAGAAGAAAGGGCATACATTATATGAGTAAGCCAAAGATATTAATCGTTGATGATTCACAATTAAACAGAGAAATCCTTTCCTGTATGCTGGAAGATAAATATGATATCTGTGAAGCTGAAAATGGAAAGCAGGCAGTTGAAATCCTTGAAAGATGCCATAAGGATTTTAAGCTGGTGCTCCTTGACCTGATCATGCCGGTAATGGATGGTTATCAGGTACTTGCTGTTATGAAGGAAAAGCAATGGCTGGATATGCTGCCTGTTATCTGTATTTCATCAGAGACTTCCGAAGATAGCATCCGTCGGGTTTATGGGCTGGGAGCAAGTGATTACTTCACGCGTCCGTTTGATGCAATGACAGTCTTTCATCGTGTTGAGAGTACGATTGCGCTGCATGATAAGATGACGGGAGATCTGCAGGATGCGATGAAAATGCTATCATCCATTTTTCACCGGATACTCAAGATTAATCTCTCGACAGATACTTATACAGTTATCAGAGGAAAAGACAGTACTGCTTTCATGAATCCAAGTCTTTCTGAAAGCCTTAAAATGATGGTTGATTATAAGTATATTTATGAAGAGGATCAGGAAGAATATTTGAAATTCTGTAGTATAGATAATCTGAGAAGAGAACTTGCGAAAGGCAGAGAACGCATTTACCTGAACTACAGAACTCTGATAAAACAGGAGTACCGCTGGGTATGTATGGAAGTCATCAGAAGTGCAGAATATAAACCGGATGACCAGATTGCCATGATGTATATCCGGGATATCAATGATGAATATCTGAAACAGCTGGATAAGATCATACGTCATGCAAAAGATGCGTTTGCCTCAGTTACAGTAAATATTTCGGATGGAAGCTGTATTATGGCAAACAGCAGGATTGCTTCACTGGAGCTGAAAGATGTAAATGAACCACTGGATTCTTATATTGAGCGGATCAGTCAGTCTATTCCGCAGAGAGAAGTGAGAACTCAGTACAGAAAGGTATTTTGTGTAGATAATCTGAGGGAGTGTCTGACACAGGGAAAAGATATGATCCAATGGGAATGTCCTGTGTATGCCGCAAAAGGAATCAGTCTGAGGATGATCAGAACCACAGTTGAGATGGTCCGGAACGTTTCTTATGACAGGCTGGAAGCACTGATCTATTTTTCTGATATTACAGAGAACTATTTTTCAGAGCAGATTCCGCATATGCTGTACAGAAAGAATTTTGACAGAATAGAGATTATTGACGGGCAGAGAGACTGTGTGAGACTGGATCATCCGGGTATCTGTGCCATGGAGATGGTTCTGGCAGAAGAGATCAGTTATTCCGGTTATGTTACTGAAGTTATGAAGAAATTTGTTCCGGATGATGAGAAATCCGTATATGAAAAATGTGTGCGTCTTGATACCATTCGGAAAGAACTGCAGGAGAAAGATAGATATTCTTTCTCTGTTCATCAGTTTAATAAAAAAGGGGAGAAATGTTTAAAGAACTATACATTTTTTTACCTCAATAAATTTTTTGACATTATTGTAGCTACAGTTGAGGATATTACGGAGAAATTTGAACAGGATATTCTGACGGGCGGATATAACAGACAGGGTTTTATCCGTCATGTGGAACGGATCCTGAAAGAAAGTGAAGACAGAACCGGATATGCGGTTGTATTTTTCGATATTAAGAATTTCAAGGCAGTCAATGAACTTTTTGGAACAGAAATCGGAGATATGATGCTGCGCAAAGTGTACGAAGATGTCCGGAAATCAGAGCTGAAGCCTCTGGTATCGGCACGTGAGGACGCAGATCATTTTATCTGTCTGGTAGAACGTAAGAATCTCAATCTGGATATGCTTACCGGAATGTGTCAGAAGAAACTTACCCGGGGAGGAAAAACACTTCATTTGTCTGTCAAATGTGGGATTTTTATGCTTGAAAAGAAAAAAATGTCTGTGAATGGAATGATTGACAGGGCAAAGATTGCCCAGAGATATATTACAGATGAGTTTGTCCAGTCATATAAGATTTATGATTCTTCCATGAAGAATACATATATAGATAAAGCAACATTAGCAGGTGAACTGGAGGAAGGGATTGAGCAGGGACAGTTCAAAGTATATTTTCAGCCTGTTGTGGATGCAATGACCGGAAAGATTGCATCAGCAGAATCTCTGATCCGGTGGTTCCACCCGAAAAAGGGATTTATTTCGCCGGGTGTATTTATTCCTGCACTGGAGGAAAGCGGACATATTTCCGAACTGGATCTGTATGTGCTGGATTCGGTTAATGAATTTCAGAAGAAACGTTATCAGTCCGATAAGATCACAGTTCCGGTATCAACTAATCTGTCATGGATGGATTTCTATGATGAGACGATCATGAACTGGCTGGAGAAGAAATGTGTAGATGCTTCCATGCCGTCCGGTCTGTGCAGAATGGAGATTACAGAAACCTCCTATGCTGCCATTGAGGCAGACAGAAATGCAACTCTGGAGGCATTAAGAGAAGCAGGGATTCTGCTACTCCTGGATGATTTTGGAAGCGGATATTCTTCCTTTGGAATGCTCCAGAATTACAACTTTGATATTATGAAAATTGATATGAGTTTTGTGCGGCAGATAGAAACCAATACCAAAACACGCAGTATTATCCGCTTCATCATTGAAATGGCACATACTATGAATATAAAGATTATAGCGGAAGGTGCTGAAACTAAAGAGCAGGTCGAGTTCTTAAGAGACAACGGCTGTGATTATATTCAGGGTTATTATTTTTACAAACCGATGCCGGAGGAAGAGTTTGTGAAACTGCTGGATGCCGGCAGATAACAGTTACATATAATAGTCTCGCACAAACTGTACAAACTGCTTTACATGGGGTTTCAGAATCCTGTTTTTGCTGTAGACTATATAGAAACTGCGCTTATGGGCAGCTTCCTCCAGCGGAAAGACAAGAATCTGCTTTGTCCTCTGCAGGTCATTGACAGAGCGTGATGAAAGAATAGAGATTCCCAGACCATTAACAATGGACTTTTTGATGCTTTCCAGGTCATTCATGCGGGCGATTACATTCAGATTGCCTGTTGTGACGCCTGTGCGCTCCAGAAAAAGGTCCATTTCTTTTTTTGTGCCGGAGCCCTTTTCCCTGAGGATAATAGGATCTTTCAGGAAATCATGAAAAACAGCGGGTGTTTCTCTGTTCTTGAGTGCAAGATAGTGATCTGTTACAGGAGTTGCTATGACCAGCTCATCATGGCAGAAAGGAATAAACACGCAGCTCTCATCACGTGTATTCTGGCCTACCAGAGCCAGATCTACAGTTCCGTCCAGTACCCGGCTGATGGATTCAGAACTGTCTGACTGTATGGAGTGAAAATAAACATCAGGGTGCGTTTTTCCGAAAGCAGCAAGCAGTTCCGGCAAAAGATAAGAAGAAGGAATGGTAGATGCAGCCAGATCTATCATATGTTTGTGGGCACCTGTAAAATTTTCAAGCAGGTTATTTCTGATTTCCAGCATACGGACTGCACTGTCATAAAGCTGGTAGCCTTTGGCTGTGATCGTTGTTTTCTTTGTAGTACGGATGATCAGTTTCATATGCAGTTCATCTTCCAGGGAACGTATATGCGCACTGATCGTAGGCTGTGTCAGATAGAGGCGGCGGGCCGCCTCTGAGAAGCTGCCGTAGTCCACGACAGCGACGAATGCTTCTAACTGTTTAAATTCCATTATGAAATTCTCCTTTTATAGCAATCCTCTTAAATAATAATGCATTTAAGAGGATTGCTATAAATGCATCATTTGCGGGGATTGCTATAGTAATGCGGATAATGCATCTAAAGCAATATCCAGTTCCTGCTTTGTATTCTCAGGTCCGAAAGAAAAACGGAGAGTACCATCCGGGTATGTTCCAAGAGTTTTATGTGCGTTTGGTGCACAGTGAAGGCCGACTCTTGTCATAATTCCATAAGTACTGTCCAGCTCAAAGGCGGCCTGAGCCATGTCCATATGTAAGGTCTGGACGGATACAACTGCACAACGGTTTTCAATATTTTTTTTACCGATAATACGCAGAAATTTTTCTTCAGGATCCAGATTCAGGATACCATCTATAAAGTATTGTGTCAGCATTAATTCATGTTGGCGGATTTCTTCCATGGACTGTTTCTCCAGATCACAGAGTGCGGCATGAAGTCCCAGAATCCCAGGTATATTGGGAGTTCCGGGCTCGAAACGATCAGGAAGAAATGCCGGTACTTCTTCAGAATGAGAGGCACTTCCTGTTCCACCGCTGATAAGAGGCTCAATCTGCGCTGCCAGTTTATTGCGGATCAGAAAGCCACCTGTTCCCTGTGGCCCTCTGAGTCCCTTGTGACCTGTAAATGCCAGTGCGTCTATGTGACATTTCTCCATATCAATGTTAATGGTTCCTGCCGTCTGTGCAGTGTCCAGAATAAAAAGAAGCCCATGTTCTTTGCAGAAATCTCCGATTTCCTGTGCTGGCATGACAGTTCCGCATACATTAGAAGCATGAAGACAGACCACAAGCTTAGTCTCAGGACGAAGGAGTGCGGTCGCTTTATCAAGCAGAAGACTGCCGTCAGAAGCGCATGGGATCCTGTCAAAAGAAATTCCATGTTTCTCCAGCTGTACAAGGGGACGCATCACTGCATTATGCTCCATGGCAGTTACAAGTACATGATCGCCGGGTTTCAGAAGTCCTTTCAGAAGAACATTCAGACTGGCAGTGATATTTTCTGTAAAAATAACATTCTTACCCTTTCCGGAAGTAAAGTGAAAGAGCTTCAGAAGCTGTTCTCTTGTCTCAAAAATCTGTTCTTCCACAGAATAAGCTGCCCGGTATCCTCCCCGGTTCACATTCACAGCAGAGCCTGCCAGGTAATCATAAACTGCCTGTGCAACAGATGGTGCCTTGGGAAAAGACGTACTTGCCTGATCCAGATATATTTTATTCATAGTAAAAATCCCCCGATTTTTATATATAGCAATTCGTGGATATCAAGTTAGGAAAAAAATACTTTTTGACCCTAACATCATATCTTATCTGTAGTATAGCACAACTTATAAATGATTTCTATAAATAACTATAAAATACGACTATAATGAATTAGTGATTTCAGCATAAAAATGATAAAATAGATACAAAGAAATTGTGCTGACAACAAAAAAAGTCAGTGCAAAAGGAGGAAAGAAATAAATGAAAAACGAAAAGGGAACCATAGTTCTGGCAGGAGGCGTAATCGGTCTGATTGCTGCAATTCTGGTGTTTTTTGGAAATCCGGCAAATATGGGCTTCTGTATTGCCTGCTTCCTGAGAGATACCACAGGTGCGCTGGGACTTCATTCAGCGGCAGCAGTTCAGTATATCCGTCCGGAGATCATTGGTCTGGTGCTTGGAGCATGTATCATTTCACTTGCTAAGAAAGAGTTTCGTCCAAGAGGCGGCTCTGCACCTGTGACCAGATTTACACTTGGCGCATTTGTTATGATCGGATGTCTGATGTTTCTTGGATGTCCATTCCGTATGATCCTGCGTCTGGCAGGCGGAGACGGAAATGCTCTGTTTGGACTTGTTGGATTTGTAGCCGGTATTCTTACAGGAACTGTTTTCCTGAAGAAAGGTTACACACTGAAACGTTCTTATAAGATGCCGAAGCTGGAAGGTGGTATTTATCCTGCATTCCAGATCGTGATGCTTCTGCTACTGGTAGCAGCACCTGCATTTATCCATTTCACAGAGCCGGAAGGCGGACCCGGAGCAAAACATGCTGCAATCATTATCGCACTGGCAGCAGGAATCATTGTTGGTATCCTGGCTCAGAGAACACGTCTGTGTATGGTCGGCGGTATCCGTGATGCGGTACTTTTCAAAGAATATAAATTACTGTTCGGTTTTGCTGCAATTCTTGTGACAGCATTGGTAATGAATCTGATCCTCGGTGCAGTTACAGGAACATCCTATTTCAATCCGGGATTTGCGGGACAGCCGATCGCACATACAGACGGACTGTGGAACGCACTGGGAATGTATCTGGCAGGCTTTGGATGTATTCTCCTCGGTGGATGCCCGCTTCGTCAGCTGATCCTTGCAGGCGAGGGAAATACAGACTCCGCTGTGACCGTTCTCGGTCTGATGGCAGGTGCTGCCTTTGCCCATAACTTCGGACTGGCATCTTCCGGTGAAGGTCCTACAGCAAACGGAAAGATCGCAGTTATTATTGGGATTGTGGTAGTTGCTGTAATTGCGGCAGTGAACTCCATGAGAAAAGAAGAAGCCTGATTGTTGGAATGCAGACATTATTTCCGCAATCAATACGCTCACTTTGTGGAAAGTATTTTTTAGACACATTCTAAAAGGAGAGAAAGACGAATGAAGAAAGTAGATGCAAGAGGTTTATCCTGTCCGGAACCAGTGATCCGTGCAAAGAATGCAATGGAATCCGGAGATAAAGAATATGAGATCCTGGTTGATAACGTAGTTGCAAAAGAGAATGTATCCAGATTTGCAACACATCAGGGATATCAGGTACAGGCAACAGAGCAGGGAGATGATATCCTGCTGAGACTTACAAAATGATCACATATATAGCAACCTTCTATTCCCATTATGGAGCTATCCAGTTTCGAAGAAACTGCCAGGCAATGAATCTGAGTGCAGAAGTCATGCCTGTCCCAAGAGATTTAAGCTCCTCCTGCGGAACCTGTGTGAGATTTCATACAGAAGCGGACTTCCCGGAGAAAACAGAGGAAGTCGAGCAGATCGTCAGAGTAGAACCGCAGGGCTATGTGGGGATTTATCATGCGGATGAAGAATAAAAGTACCATTCAGTTCATCCTTTGAATAACTGCGCGTCGCATTCTCGTTATTTTCCAATGATGAGAGTCCGACGCGCAATTTTATTTCAATCCTGTACTAGTATTTCCATGGACGGTTTTTATTTACAAGATATTGGTAAAAGTCCTGTCTGCTGTCATGTAGGGTTCTGTAGAAAAAGATGATATCCTATTTTAATTTGCTGTCTTTTGCTTTTTATGCAATAAACTTCATTAAGATTGCCAAGACAATTAGCACGTATCCAGCTATTAATTTTATAGCATCTTTTGTTTTACTCATAATACATATCAAAATCCCGATAGGTATCTTCATATTGTTTTAAACGTTCTACTATCATATCTTTTCGCTCATCATGGATTTTAGATATAATCGCATCAAATAAGCAATACATACAAATAGGTGAACTAAATCCCATACTGTCTTTTACCGGAGCAGCAAGAATCGTATAATGGGAAATATTAAAAAAAGGAGAGGAAACACTGTCTGTAATGGAGACAAGGGTTGCACCCATTTTTTTTGCAGAATCCGCATAACGATACGTCCATTTGGTATATCTGGCAAATGCTATACTGATGACAACAGTTTTATCTGTGATATGATTTAATAAATCAAAACGAGGATCGTAAAATTCTTGGATAATGTGAGTATTACCAAGTAAAAGGTTCAGACGATTCCCAAACCAGTTGGCAGCATGATAAGAAGAGCGTGCTCCGGTTACCAGAATATGATCTGCATTCAGAAGAGCTTCTACGGTCTTGTCCAGAAGCTCTTCATCTATATGTGAGATCCAGTCTTGCAGTGCCTGCGTTTCTCTGGAAAAAACTTTTTGATAAAATGTCTGATTTTGAATTTGTCCCTCTACATTGCGCTGTGGTACAGAAAGAATTTCTTCACGAAGTTTTTGCTGCATGGCAGAAAAACTGTCAAAGCCAAGAGAATAAGCAAAACGAATAACAGTTGTTTCACTGACAGAAATATCCTTACTGAGTTTAGCTAGTGTTGCATAGCTGAATTCATCTTTATTATTTAAAATATATTCTGCAACTTTTCGTTGTCCTGCCGATAGTGAAGGGATTTTTTCATAGATTAGTTGATCCAGGCTCATTGTAACCTCCATAAATAAAATATCATATGACAAGTATAGCAAAAAAATTTTTTTAATTCAATGGAGAATGTTATAATTCGAAAAAGAATCAAATGATTCATAAAACAAAACAAATAAATTGTTTAATTCTACCAAAACAGAACATTAATTTTTGACGATTCTATCAATTGTTTCCAGAAACAACTTGTGATAGTATAGTAGAAAATACTTCACGTGAATGTTTGAAAAGAATTTAATACAATAATATTAAAAGAAGGAGCACAAAATGATAAAAAATAAACCAGAAGCCTATGGAATATCTTCAGATAATCTGTTATGTATGGTACAGGAACTGGAGACATTTGTCGAAGATATTCATTCTATATCTGTAGTATGCGATAACGATGTGATTTTTTCAAAATGCATTCAACCATATACGGAAGAACCTATGCAGATGCTTCATTCATTTTCGAAAAGTATGAACAGTATTGCAGTAGGGATTGCAATCGACGAGGGAAAATTACATCTGGATGATCTGGTGATAGATTATTTTAAAGAGTATTTGCCGGAAGAATATGATAAACGAATCGATCAGCTGACAGTTCGTAATCTGTTAACAATGGCAGCAAATTCCTGCAGATTAAGCACCTGTTTTCGTGGAGTGACAGATTCCTGGATCACACATTATTTTACATATAAATTACCCCATGATCCGGGAACTGTCTTTCAGTATGATACAGGAGCAAGCTATATGTTGTCTTCACTGGTTACAAAAACCATGCATAAAAATGTGCTTGCACTGATGAAAGAACGTGTTTTGAAACCAATGGGTATTACCGATATCGAATGGCTGGAAAGCCCAGAAGGCAATACAGTCGGAGGATGGGGGTTGTATTTGAAAACACCTGACATCGCGAAAATTGCAATATTACTTGCCAATATGGGAAAATGGAACGGAAAAACACTTATTCCGGAAGAATATCTTAAAGAAGCAACCAGAAAACAGATTGATACTCCCGAAGAAAAATATCCAGTCTGTGGATACGGATATCAGTATTGGATCACTGCTGATCATTCCTTCGGCGTTTATGGAGCTTTCGGAAATGTGATCGTGGTTAATCCAGAGAAAAAACTGGCAGTTGCAATCACAGCAGGAGCAAGTGATAAGAATGGAAATCCGAACCGTCTGATTAGCAAAATCGTAAATGAAAAGTTGTTTATACCGACAGAGAGAGGAACATTGGAAACAGATGTAGATGGAGAGAAAAAACTGAAAAAATATCTGGATGACCTGTGTCTTCCATATCCGGAAGGAGCAAAAAATTCCTGCTTGGAAGGAAAATGGTTTGATAAAACACTCTCCTTTGAAGAAAATGACCGGAAAATTCAAAGCATAGAGATTAATAGAAAAACAGAAAATGAACTGCTGATTAATTTTCACCTGAAGGACAGGCTGGTAAGTGTAGAGGCTGGATTTGAAAACTGGATTACACAGGAAGCTGTATTTGATGATCCGCATCATTTTCTTAATAGCTTTTCTTATGCATTCAAAGATGATAAGACATTGGTGATAAAGCAGTACTGGTTAAATATGTCAGGTTACGATATCTATACGCTGCATTTCCAGGATGACAGTGTAAACGGAATGATTATCACAAGTGTAAAACTTGGCGGAGCTGTACCGATTGAACTTTCAGGAAACATACAGTAGGGGGATAAAACTATGGATATGAGTTTATTGGGAATTATTGTTGCACTTGTTGTGTTGATTATTATTTGCTATCGTAAATTTAACCCAGTTGTGGGAACATTAA
The DNA here is from genome assembly GCF_025148125.1 of Blautia wexlerae DSM 19850. Taxonomy (NCBI): domain Bacteria; kingdom Bacillati; phylum Bacillota; class Clostridia; order Lachnospirales; family Lachnospiraceae; genus Blautia; species Blautia wexlerae. The sequence continues at coordinate 3,877,549 of NZ_CP102267.1, read as the reverse complement.
TATGTGTTGCAATTTTAGCAATATTCAGTGGTTTGTCTGTGTTGGATACAATTACAGATACATATTTTACAGGATTTTCTGATTTCCTGAAGAATAACTTTTTGCTTTTTGCAACCGGAACCGTATTTGCATCTATAATGGAAGGATCTGGAGCTGCAGCAGCATTTGCAAAAATGATCTATTCTAAAGTGGGTGGACGTGGAGCAATTTATGGTTGTATGCTTGCAGTGCTGATCTTAGGATATATAGGTGTGAATGGATGGGCATTGATGTTTATCGCTTATCCGATCTTCCTGTGCGTATTTAAACAGGAAAATCTGCCAAGATGGTTGATTCCGGGTGTTATTTATACTTCTCTGGCGTATAACAGTTCCATGTTCCCGGGTTCTCCTTCTATATTGAATGTGCTTCCAACACAGTATCTTGGTACAGATACTATGGCAGCTTCCGGTCTTGGTATTGCAACTGGTGTCTTCAGCAGTATTCTGTGTATTATTTATCTGGAGTATGAATTCAGAAAAGCAAAGAAAAATAATGACGGATTTGTAATTACACCTGATATTGCAGAAAAAATGAAAGCATTTGAAGAATTGGAGACTGTAAAACCATGGAGATCTGTGGTTCCGATGGTTCTGTTATTTGTTCTGTTAAATGTATTTAAGGTAAATGTAAATATTGCAATTATTTTAGCTTCTTTCTGTTGTGTGATTTTATATTGGAATACTACTCCGAAAAAACTGAATTTGATCGATGACGGTGTAAAACGTGCCAGCATGGTAATTATGAATACTGCAGCAGTTGTTGGATTTGGTTATGTTGTTAAATCAACTGTGGGATTCCAGAATCTGATAGATATGCTGTCAAACCTTGGTGGAAACCCACTGATTTCTTTTGCAAGTGCTACCACATTGATTGCTGGAGCAACTGGTTCCGGTTCTGGTGGTATCGGAATCGCTATGGAAGTATTTGCACAAAAATATATGGACTTGGGAGTAAATCCTGAAGTTTTACACCGTATAGCTGCAATTGCATGCAATGGTCTGGATACACTGCCGCATAACAGTATGGTGATTACCTGCCTGGCTGCCTGTGGTATGACACATAAAGAAAGCTACAAACCGATCTTTATCACATCTGTATGTATTACATTGATTGGACTGGCATTTGCAGTATTTCTTGGAATTGCATTTTATTAAGAAGTAACAGATTACTATAGAGTATGCAAAAGAGTCATTAAAATTCCACAGAGAGTGGAAAGGTAAGATATAGGTAGTAGCGACTGTTCCTGCGCAAATGAGGATGATTTGTCTCTTGCATATCACAACCTTATCTTGTAATGGATTCAGCAAACACATTATATATTAGAAAGCCCTGTACGATATTTTTGTTACTGTTCAAAGGCAATGTCATTAACTTAAGAGATTGTTGCTTGTTAAACGGGCAATGCTCTCTCTGATACCTGCTTGATATTTCCTAAAATATTACTTGACAAATACTCCTCAATATGCGGCGTTATTACTGATCAATCAGTAATAACGCCCTTTGATTAGGCACTGTTATTTTTAATTACTTAATCAAAGGAGTATTTATTTATGAACTATTCAGATTCTATCAAAGCTATTTTACTTGCTGCTATCAATGATCTTTCCAAAACACCGGAAAAATATGCTGTCAAACCCGGAGTTGATTTTATCAGAAACAGAAAACTTGGTTTTAAAGATTATATGCTGATGTTTCTGACTATGGAAGCTGACTGTATCAGGGAAGAACTGTACCGTTTTTTCGGACGTACTATCGATGCACCTTCCAAAGCGGCTTTTTACAGACAGCGTAAAAAGATCAGGGAAGATGCTTTTCGGAATCTTCTTCTTGCTTTTAACAGGAAACTTCCTAAAAAACTATATAACGGTAAATATGAATTCTGGGCCTGCGATGGTTCTTCCTGTGATATTTTCCTTAACCCTGAAGATAAGGATACCTATTTTGAACCAAATGGTAAATCTACCAGAGGATTTAACCAGATCCATATCAATGCTATGTTTTCTTTACTTGATAAGCGTTTTACTGATATTTTAGTCCAGCCTGCCCGAAAGCGAAATGAGTATTCTGCTTTTTGTTCCATGGTTGATTCTGCAGATATCCATGAACACTACAAAGTCATTTTCTTTGGGGACAGAGGTTATACTTCTTACAACAACTTTGCCCATGTGATTGAAAAGGGGCAGTACTTCCTTATCCGATGTAACGATAAAAGAGCTTCCGGAATGATGGGATATCCGGTTGATACCCTGCCAGCTTTTGATGAAGATATCTCTCTTATACTGACGAGGTCTAAAGCTGTAAGCAAATATTCCAGACCTGAACTATTCTCTTCATACCGATACATTTATCAGAATGCTCCGATGGATTATCTCAATGATCAAAGAACGGAATATGACCTTGCTTTACATTTGTTACGCATACAGCTTGATGATGACTCTTATGAAAACATTGCTACGAATCTTCCAGAAGAAGAGTTTAAAGCTGAAGATTTCAAAGCTCTTTATCATCTGAGATGGGGAATTATGCAGATATCGGCATAATTGGCCATATGCCGATATTTTAGAAATGCCGATTTTTGCCTTTCTGAAATATTGGATTTACAGGACTTTATAAATATATCGGCATTTCTTACTATAGAGATGTAACCAGTCATCGCTATAGAAAGGAGACCGTGTATGATAAAATCCTACCCGTTACTAAAACCATTAACTGATCAGCTCATGAAGGAGGTGAGAGCCTACGGGATACTGGAAGTGTCTTTAGAACAGTATCAGATTGTTTGTAACTCGATAGTACGCTTTGCGCAGTCATCACAGGTTGATTCCTACAGTCCGGAGTTGATGGATTCCTACAAGGACAATCTTGATACCAGGTGTTCTTCCGGTGAGATATGCAAGGAATATCATCGATTCCAACTGCGTGTTATGCGTATGCTATCTTCACTTGCGGAAAGCGGCATTGTTGATTTTTCGAGCACTAAATCTCATCCGCTCAAGTACATTGTATCCGACGAGACAAGCAGCCTCGTGGAAATAATTCTCAATAGTTACCCTATCAGCAATGCAACAAAAAAGGATCTTCGAGCCCCTACCAGACATTTTTTGTGGTACGCTGAACAGTTCGGGATAAAGCCGCAACGTATTGATGACACTATAGTCATGTCATTCCTAATTAATGAAGTACTGGTTTCGAACAGCGGCAGTACCGGACGTACATTAAGGTGTGTAAAGTACGCCACGGAATACCTTCGGGCTCATGGGAATGATTGCCTGCACCGTGATTATACTCTTCTGAAGCTGAAAAATGATCACCGGCGTATTATCCCGGCCTATTCTGAAGAAGAGATTTCGGGAATAGCCCAGGCAGCTGATACAGATAGCACCATTGGAAAGAGGGATCTTGCGATCATACTTGTTGCATACTGCACAGGGCTTCGCGGAATCGACATCATAGGCATTAAGTTATCAGATATAGACTGGCACAATCACAAAGTGTCAGTAGTGCAGTCAAAAACTCATACGCCAATCGTATCTGAACTAAACGGTGCCACCTTGAACGCCCTTGCTGATTATATCCTCGACTGGCGTCCTAAATGCGATATTCCTGAGGTTTTCGTAACAGTAAAGGCTCCGTATCGAAGACTGTCAAAGGGATTTGGCAGTATGATTGACAAGTATTGCGAAAAAGCAGGCGTATCCAAAATCGCATTTAGAGGATTCCATAGTTTACGGCGTTCCTTTGAAACGGTTATGGTGTCAAGAGGAGTTCCCATTGAAACCGTGTCCCAGATGATGGGACATAAATCCATTATTGAGGATAAACCGTACATCACACACGATACACACCAGATATCATTCGTGGCAATGGATTTTTCGGATGTGCCTATTACCAGCGGGTTCTATTTTGGACATACAGGACATACAGAAAGTACCGGATCCCTGGAGGGAGGTGCTGGAGCATGACCCTTGACAAAAAACTCAATGACGCATTTGAGGAGATGATGAAATATCGCCAGTCCATTGGATACGCCACCGCTACATATAGGAGTTCGGTTCCTCCATTTATAAACTTTTGTGTAAAAAACCATCCCCTGTCTGCCCGCATTACCCAGGAAATGGTAGACGAGTGGCTCATTTATTATCCTTATACTGTCAACAGCAAAGCCGCCTTCCTCTCTCTCCTGCGGGAGTACACGAAATACCTGAACTTCCTTGGATATGATGATTATATACCGGATGACGATTATGTAGTAAAGCGCATAGCTTTCAATCCGTACCTGTTTACGGATGATGAACTCTCCGGGTTATTTAAAACGATTGACTCATATGTTGGCAAAACCTGTGGGAAAAGATATCTGCCAGAGATTGTGCTTCCTGTGTATAGCCGGTTGCTTTACTGCTGTGGTCTTCGCCCACAGGAACCACCTGCGATACGAACAGAGGATGTAAACCTGATTACAGGAGACGTTTATATACGACAGTCCAAGAGGCACAAGGATCGGCACATCATTATGTCAGAGGATATGCGCGCACTCTGTCAGAAATACGATTCCGTAGCAGGAAAGAGGCAATGGTTCTTTCAAAAATGGGACGGCACACCATATGAAGCATCGTGGTACAACCAGGTATGGAGGAACCTGATCTCAAAGAGTGGCATTTCATGGAAGGGGGCTCCAAGACCTTATGATCTGCGGCACGCTTTTGCTTCGCGTAATATAATCCGCTGGATAAACAATGGGAAGGACGTGATGGAATTATTGCCGTACCTTTCGGCATATATGGGGCATTCAGAACTCACATCAACGCTTTATTATATCCACCTTCTTCCAGAGAATCTGCGCAAGTCCAAAGCTGTAGACTGGGCTCTCCTTTCCCAGGTTTATGGAAAGGGGGTTCTGGAAGATGAGGATTAAAGCTAAGGATCCACACCTTGTATCGCTTATGGGTGAATTTATGAGAATCTACCTTCCGGGTGTCAGGAATCGCGATAAAGACACAATTGACTCGTACAGATATAGCATAAATCTGTTTGTGACATACCTTGAATCAGAACAAAAGGTGACTGTCCTAACGATGCAGTCATCTGACTTCAGCCAGAAAAACATAGTAGAATTCATGGCTTGGCTGAAATCTGAACGCAATAACGTGGCACCGACCATAAACCATCGCCTGTCAGACCTGCGGGGATTCTGCAAGTACCTTTATAAAAAGAACGCTATCTCCCTTGATGCGTATGAGGCAATCCGCGAGATAAGCGATGTTGATGATGAAAGGATTCTCGATTTTACATGGCTTTCAGTTAATGATGTGTACCTGGTTCTTAAAAGTACAGATAGCAACCGTGAAGCTGTAAGAGATCGTTTTCTCCTGTCGCTTCTGTATGAAAGCGGTGCACGGATAAATGAGGTATTGTCACTAAAACTCCTTGATATTAAAGCGACATCCAACGGGGAGGCTGATGTCCATTTCTACGGAAAAGGAAAGAAACATAGGATTACACCCTTATCCAAGGAAATATGGAGCCAGTTTGAAGATTACTGCGAAAAATATCATCCAGACAAGACTTCGGAGAACCTAGTGTTTTATTCTTTCCGAAATGGCCAGAAAAACAAAATGTCCAGTGATAATGTCAGCCGTATACTTGTAGGATGTGAAGCAGAGGTTCGCAAAAGCAATCCGGATCTAGTCCATCTGCATTCGCATCTTTTCAGAAGGACGAGGGCAATGCACCTGTATCAGGCGGGGGTGCCTCTCCCTACTATATCTGAATGGCTTGGTCATTCGAATATAGAAACGACTCGTTTCTACGCCAAGGTTACTGAAGAGATGAAGAGGGAAGCACTGCATAAGCTTAGCGATAGCGACAGATCCGTCTTTAAGGATGATGTGGTGTTCAAGTATGCCAATGACGAAGATGCTATCAAGCGGCTTTGTGGATTAAAATAAATGCCGATAGTTTATTAACCATGCCTGATATTGGGTCAGGCATGGAATCTTATAGAAATTTTATCGGCATTTCTAAAATATCGGCATATGGCAGGAGGAAAACTCTTTCCGAGATTTAAAATATTCCCTGTGTCTGAAAACGTTTCACTCAAAAAAATATGATTATATTGTGCAGGAAGTATGGGCAAGAGTTATTCTATATAATTTCAGTTCCAGCATAATCATAAATGTAACTATTGATCGGGAAGATCGTGCTTATGAATATCAGGCGAATTATTCATCCGCGCTTAAAACATGCAGGGATTTTTTTAGGATTCACGATGGGATAACAAAGATAAATGTAAAAGGTCTGATCGCTCGAAATATTGAGCCGATCAGACCTGGAAGAACCTTTGCCCGCCAGCATAGGTTTAAACTTCCGATGAGTTTTTGTTATAGACATTAGCATTAACTCATATATTACTATATTTCATCTTTAGACAAATTTCAATATTAAATATTGATTTTGTCTTTTTGTTATACCCAAATTTCAGTAAAACATTGTATCTTAATCCCTCAATATCCCCTTTTTTATCATAATCAAATCCTTCTGCTGATATTTTCATCAATGCAGTATTAGCAAATTGCTTAAGTTAATGACATTGGGTCTGAACAGTAACGAAAGAAAAAAACAATTAGTTATTCAATGGTGATTAATGATTGAGTATTTGAAAAAGAAAAAGTATAATAAAGAGTATAAGATGTAAACATGGATATATTAATGCTGTTTTGGGTGTAGAAAAGATAACAAATAGAAGGGAAAGTGATGGAACTACAGATCATCTTGAAAATGTAATGAATTTGATGTAAATAACAGAATTGTATACGAGTGAAAGTGGGGTATAGCTATGAAAAAGAATAGAAATTTAGTTAAAATATCAATTGTTGCCAGTTTGTTGATTACAACCAGTTCAATATTAGGACAAAATGTCGAGGTAATGGCATCAAATCCAACGAATTACAAAGATATGACAGAGTACGCAGCATACGAAAATGTAATAGCAGATGCAGGAGCCATTTCCGGAGATTTTAGCATTTCCGTGGCTTTATATGATATTGATCAGGACGGAATAAGAGAGTTGCTTATATCACATGGCACCTGCCTTGCTGATTGGGTAAATGATATTTATACATTGGAAGATGGAAAATATGTGAGCTATATTGGAAATGTAGGCAGACAGGGACTATTTTATACAGCCCCAGATGGAAATGGAATGTATTTTTTGTATGGATATCAAGGATATCAGGAGATAACACGAATTACAAAGAGTGGAAAAGATATTGTGCAAACATTGCTAGAATCAAGGGAGCTTAATGCAAATGAAAACTATACAGAATTTGCTAATAAGATAGCACTACTTGCACCGGGAGATATTCCAACCCATGGAAATTCTTATGATGTAGAAGTAACAGCTCCTGATGGCGGTGTAAACATGCGCTGTGGCGCAGGAGTGGAGTATGACAAAGTTCTTCCAGACATGATTCCAAACGGAACAGTTCTGACTGTAACTCAGGAAGCAGTGGCTTCCAATGGAAATTCATGGGGCTATACAAATTATAATGGTACATACGGATGGATTGCACTGACGCAGGTCACCAGATATCAGGAACCGACGGAAGGAGCACCTATTCCACATACCAGATATGTAATTAACTGTAATGAGAGTATTACTCTTCGTACAAATCCAGATGTAAATGCTGCTGAAATTTGTCAGATTCCGTTGGGAACAGCCGTTGCTACATTCGGAGATGCCGGAAACGGATTTATTTCTGTGTATTATCAAGGTTCATCTGGATATTGTCTGGCAAGTTATCTGTCTGCTCCAGTGGACTGACAATTCTGATTTTTGCTGTGAAACGGTAAAAGAATATTTTGACAACAGAATTCTATAATAAACTGTAATCTGTATATATGTAAAAATCCTCGGAACGTAAGTTCCGGGGATTTTCCATTTAATATATACTTATTTATCTGCCCCATAATATCTGTCATCGCCGAAGCCAAGGATCAGCATGAAGATTGGCTGTAAGAAAATAAGGCCAATGGCGAATCCTGTGCCTCTGCCGAAGGCTCTTGCAAGCTTAACACTGTACATAATGCTGATTATGGCAAGTATGATTTTGATCAGTACGATGATCATGGAGATCATTAAACTGTCGTTTGTTTCAAGAGTTCCCTGTAAGCAGGAAGATACGATTCCAAGAACCAATGTCAGCCAGAAATATGCAGGTTGCCATGCGATTTTATAAGAAATATAATCGCCATATATTGGAATAATACTTTTCCATCCGGCCTCCCCTGCTTTGGTAAAGATTCTCCAGTTGGCAATGATCTGCAGAAGCCACCATGCGAATGCGATCATCAGATACATACCGCCCAAGAATACCATGCTGCTGATAGCTATAAGTCCCATTTGTGTTCCCCCATTTCTTTCTGTGAGATATGATACATGTATCGTTGGTGTAGAAGCATAGTTGAGAACTATGTTTGTTCTCCTGAAGTATTTATGCTAAATCCATTAAAGCATATTCTCAGTAGTTCGTCAATTATCAAAGAAGATTGTACATAAGCGAGGTGAAAACTATGGCAGCAATACTTATGAACTACAAAATACCGGGATATTATATATTTTTCATTTGTCTGGCAGTGATTTCCTGTTTTTCTAATCCTGGAATGGTTGTATTAGCGGGCTGTAGGGTTGATAATATTGATCAGGCAGAGTAAAATTTTATCAATGAAGTGAGTCTCCTGCTTTAATATTACAAATATTCGTCTGACTTATGAAAAGTGCCTGATGAGATGAAAATCTTCTCAGGGATGGGTTGTGAGAACAGAGAAAAAAGAATGGTTTCGGAAAAAATAATGACAAGTTAAACAAAAGCCGTAAAGTGGGAATTTCCAGCTTTGCGGCTTTTGTGGTATCATGAATTGAAAGACATCTCAACAACTTTTCCATTGGTTACCTTAATGCGCAGACCTAATCCATTCATGCTTCTCATGGTAGACATGAAAGCGGATTTTGAGCAATAATCGTTGGGAGCTTCACCTCCGGAAAAATAGTATTTGGTCTTGGAAGTAAGTTTAAATGTATGTTTTCCGTATTTTATATATGCTTTTTTGTTTTGGCTGTTTAATATTCCGTTTTTGGAAGTATTAAATGACGCATACATTGTCAGAGTGTTCCCCTTACATATAGCCTTTCTTGTGCCTGACATATAGTATTTTGTGCCATTGGTTGTTATTGTTCCGCCTTTTTTTCCATTTATGCAGGTATCATAGTAGGTTGTACCTGACTTTCCGGTAGCTGCCTGCACATTTGAGAATCCCATGTAGCCGGTAACGAGGCAGATGGCAAGTATCAGTGTTAACATTTTCTGGAACTTCTTTGTCCATGTTTTCATATTGAAAACCTCCTCCTAATATATAAGTGTAGGGTTTCAGTACCCAACAGCCAGTTGGGACTTAATCCTCTCATTGTTTAAGCTGTATAATGATTAGGCATCGGTCTGACGACACCTCCTAGGACCATTGGCGTCCGTACGAAAGCCTGTCAGCCAGCCTGTCATTGCAGCCGTTCGATTTATGCAGGTTGAACTACTACTTCACGTTCGTTTGATACCCCAGGAGATTGAATAGGCAATGAGAAATGCTGGAATCCATGCAAATTCACTTTTGGAGGTACGTAGAATGTACAACGCAGTAGGTATTGATGTTTCAAAGGGTAAAAGCACCGTTGCAGTCCTGCAGCCTGGCGGCACTGTGATCCGCAAGCCCTTTGATGTCTCCCACACATCCCAAAACCTCAATGAACTGGCAGATTATTTGAGTTCATTAGACGGCACCACAAAGATCGTTATGGAGTGTACGGGTAGATATCATGAGCCTATGATAAAGGCTCTATCCGAGGTGGATTGTTTATTTCCATTGTAAATCCTCACCTGATTAAAAACTTTGGCAACAACTCCCTGCGCAAGGTGAAATCGGATCCGGCGGATGCCCGCAAAATTGCCCGCTATACGCTTGACAACTGGACGGAACTGCGCCAATATTCAGGTATGGACAATACACGTACTCAGTTAAAAACTTTAAACTCTCAATTCAGCTTCTTTATGAAACAAAAGGTTGCCGCAAAAGCAAATCTGATTGCACTGTTGGATAATACTTATCCTGGTGTAAACAAACTCTTTGACAGCCCCACCCGTGAGGACGGGAGTGAAAAATGGGTTGACTATGCTTATTCTTTCTGGCATGCGGATTGTGTCCGCAAGATTGGGTTAAAGGCATTTACAGAACGCTACATGTCTTTCTGTAAGAAGCACCACTATATCTTTCAGCAGGACAAGCCAGAAAAACTGTTTAATGCCTCGAAGGAGTTGGTTGCCGTCTTTCCAAAGGAGAAGACTTATAAGCTGTTGATCCAAAGAAAGCATCCAAAGCAGTTAAATCTTGCCTCCGAACATGTAGAACGACTCCGCAGGGAAATGAACGAACTGGCATCCACACTTCCAGAATACAGCACCGTAATGGGCATCTATGGCGTTGGGAAAACCTATGGTCCCCACTCATCGCTGAGATCGGCGATGTATCCCGGTTTACCCACAGGGAAGCACTGACCGCCTTTGCGGGCGTAGACCCCGGTGTTGATGAATCCGGCCAAAGACAAGTCAAAGAGCAACAGGGCTTCAAAGGTCGGATCCGCAAGGCTGCGCAAAACATTGTTTCAGATCATGACAACCTTGTTGCAAAATGCTCCTGAAGCCGATCCGGTGTACCGTTTTCTTGACAAAAAACGGTCTCAGGGAAAGCCTTACTATGTCTACATGACAGCCGGAGCGAATAAGTTCTTACGCATTTACTATGGTAAAGTCAAAGAATGTCTGCGGAACTTAGAACAGACAGAATAACACCCTTTTCTATATCACCACTTTCAAAGCCGGCATTTCTGGCGGCTTAAAAGTTATGCACAAAATATCAAATCGGATTTTTGAAATTTTCTTCAAAAAAACACTTGACTTTTTATTAGCAGGCTTTCGTTTTCTGGATTTATTATAATAGCCTGGAAAAGCAAAGTCAATAGAGGAGCGTAATGGAATAGTTGTATTGACAATAGATATCTGTATGTAGTATAATCAGACGCAAATAAAAGAAAATTCTTCGGGGTTGTGGTGATCAGCATCAGCTGAGATTCCCTACCGGCGGTTATAGTCCGCGACCCGCTTCGGCGGCTGATCTGGTGGAATTCCAGGACCGACAGTATAGTCTGGATGAGAGAAGAACACGCGATATTTACCATACGTGCTCATTACCCCGGATATATGATCCGGGGTTTTTTTATATGTTGAAGAAAATCTTCATTATATAAAAAGCTTGTGGAATTTTCTTTTAAACAAAGAATAATTTCAAAGGAGAGAAACAGTATGAGTGAACAGGTATTAAGAAATGGAAATGTGGTAGCAAGGAGTAAGACGAGAACCATCACACAGATAGCCATGCTTGGCGCTATCGCAGGAATTTTAATGAATCTGGAGTTTCCGCTTCCTTTCCTGGCACCGACTTTTTATCAGCTGGATTTTTCAGAAATCCCGGTACTGGTTGGCTCATTTGCAATGGGACCGATCGCAGGTGTACTGATCGAGCTGGTGAAGATTCTTGTGCATCTGGTAACAAAGGGCTCTATGACAGCAGGTGTAGGCGATGTGGCAAACTTCATCTTTGGATGTACATTTGCAGTTCCGGCAGGTCTGATCTACCGCTATAAATCTGTTAAGAGCAGAAAACATGCAGTGATCGGAATGGCAGTTGGAACCGTACTTACAGCAGTAGTTGCATGCTTTATCAATGCATTCGTGTTACTTCCGGCATACGGAAAGGCTTTTGGAATGCCGGTAGAAGCATTTATCGAAATGGGAAGTGCAGTACACAGTTCTGTAAATAATCTTCTTACATTTGCAGCAATGATCATTTTCCCATTCAACATATTCAAATATGCTCTGACATCCCTGATCGTATTCCTGATTTATAAGAGAATCCGCGTGGTGCTCAAGGGAGATTGATTTTATATCTGATAAAGAATAAATAAATTGGCAGCACAATAAATAAAAAAGAAGAACAGCCGTATGATGAAAAATCTGCGGCTGTTCTTCTTTTTATGTGTAAAAAATAATTACGGAAATTGTCAGACAGACTTAAAAAAGATACGATAATATGGTAAGATAAAACAGACGATATAAACATCGGAATGTGAGGTTTATAAAATGAATGATACAGGAATCAGACCGGAAGTTATAGAAGAAATCCGAAACCTTGCGCAAAAATATGATATTGAAAAAGTAATTCTTTTTGGTTCGAGAGCAAGAGGAGATTTCAGAAGAACAAGTGATATAGATATTGCAGTCACAGGAGGAGATTTTGCAAGGTTTGCGTTAGATGTGGATGAAGAGACAAGTACTCTTCTGGAGTATGATATTGTAAATCTTGATCGTGACATGCAGGATGAATTAAGAGAATCTATAGAGAAGGAAGGGAGGATTTTGTATGAGAAAATATGAGAATTTCTGCAATGCACTGTCTAACATGAAAGATATTTATAATTATGAAGAACCATATGATAATGTAGTGATTACCGGACTCGTAGGATTGTATGAAATTTGTTTTGAGCAGTCATGGAAAATGATGAAAGAAATACTGGAGATTCATGGATATGCAGAGGGAGCAACAGGTTCACCGAAAATCATTCTGAAGACTGCCTATAAAGCAGGAATGATAAGAGATGAGGAGCAGTGGCTTCGTGCATTGCAGGCAAGAAATAATGTTACACATTCTTACAATCAGAAAATTGCGTTAGGAATTATAGCTGATGCAAAAGAAGAGTTTTATCAGATGTTTTGCGAACTAAAAACAGAGATAGAAGAAAATTGGCTGTAATAATCAGCGAAGGTATAGAAAGCGAAAGGAAGTATCCATTATGGGACAGATACACAATATTGAAAAACTGACAGATTGTAAATTTTTAAATTTGTACCATTTAAATGCAACAAGCATTCACAACACTCCTGTGTCATATTTTGTGGCATCCCGTGCGAAGAGTATTAACGAATTAAAAATAAAAACAGGTAAAAATACTCCGGATGGTGTAATTATTTACAGTCTTTACGGAGAGAAAAAAGACAGGGTTGTATTGGTACGTCAGTACAGATATGCAATCGGCGGATACATCTACGAATTCCCGGCAGGTCTGGTAGAATCGAACGAAGAATTCCATGAGGGTGCAGTAAGAGAAATGTACGAGGAAACAGGACTGAAATTCACACCGCTGAAAGTAGATCCTGCATTTGAGAGACCTTATTTCACAACGGTTGGAATGACAGATGAATCCTGCGCAACTGTTTATGGATATGCGGAAGGTGAAATCAGTAAAGCGGCACAGGAGGATTCCGAAGAAATCGAAGTTGTGCTTGCTGACAGAGAAGAAGTAAAGAGGATTCTGCGTGAAGAAAATGTAGCAATCATGTGTGCATATCAGCTTATGCATTTCCTTCAGGATGAAGAACCTTTTGCATTTTTGAAGGAAGAACTTTAACCAAATCAAGCAAGTAGCGAAGCGGATGATTTTATCTGCTTGACTAAGGAGAATTAAGGGAGGATTAAAATAATGGCAAAATGGCAGAGAAGCTTCTTCCAGCCTGTGCTTCCGCTGGGAGAAGATGGACGGAGAGTTACAGGAAGTAAAGAACACATTGCACTTTCCAGAATGGCAGCAGGAGAGGGAATGGTCCTTCTGAAAAATGAGAAAAATACACTTCCGATCCGGAGAGGGACGAAAGTCGCACTCTTTGGTAAGGGTACTGTAGACTACGTAAAAGGCGGCGGAGGAAGCGGCGATGTAACTGTAGAATACATCCGTAATCTTTATGAGGGCATGAAGATTAAAGAGGATGAGGGGAAAGTAGAAGTTTTCGATAAACTTGCGAAATATTATGCGGAAGATATTCAGAAACAGTACGAAGATGGTGCCGTACCGGGTATGACAGTTGAGCCGGAGCTTCCGGATGAACTTCTGAATGAAGCGCGAGAATATACAGATACTGCAATCATTACCATCTGTCGTTTCTCAGGCGAAGGATGGGACAGAAAATGTGAAGCTGCACAGGACGGATACGTTCTTGATGGAGAGGAAAAAAGAAACTCCGAGCTGTCAGCGAAGATTTTTGAAAACGGTGATTTCTGCCTGACAAATGCAGAGAATATCATGGTAGAGAAAGTAAAGAAAGCATTCACACATGTAATCGTAGTGATGAATGTTGGCGGTATCGTGGACACGAAATGGTTCAGAGACTGCGATGAGATCCAGTCAGTACTGATGGCATGGCAGGGCGGTATGGAAGGTGGTCTTGCAACAGCAGATATACTTTGTGGTGATGTTAATCCATCCGGTAAATTATCCGATACTTATGCAAAAGATCTGGAAGATTATCCATCCACAGCAAACTTCCATGAGTCTGCATTCTATGTAGATTACACAGAAGATATCTATGTGGGATACCGTTACTTTGAAACAATTCCGGGTGCAGCGGAAAGAGTAAATTATCCGTTTGGGTTTGGACTTTCCTATACAGACTTCGACTGGAAGATGACTGGTGTTTCCGAAGAAAACGGTGTGATCACAGTTCTTACTGAAGTAACCAATACAGGAAAAACAGCAGGAAAAGAAGTTATCCAGCTCTATTACGGAGCACCACAGGGGAAACTTGGAAAGCCTGCGAAAGTACTGGGGGCATTCAAAAAGACCAGTCTTCTTCAGCCGGGTGAACGTCAGATTCTTACCCTGAAAATTCCTGTGAATCAGATGGCATCCTACGATGATCTGGGTAAAGTATGCAGATCAGCCTATGTTCTGGAGGCAGGAGAATATGCGATCTATATCGGTACAAATGTAAGAGATGCAGCGAAGATCGACTTTACATATGTAGTAAAAGAAGACACAGTAACTGAGCAGTTAAGCCGGAAAGCAGCGCCATATCATCTTCAGAAACGTATGCTTGCGGACGGTTCCTATGAGGAACTTCCACAGCGTGAATATGTGGAAGAAGAAGGACTTCCGAGACAGGATAAATATGCCATCGGTCTTCCATGCCCTGATACAAGAGGACAAAAAGGAATAGACTTTCTTGATTTTCTTGATTCCAAGGGAGTTCGCTTCTCTGATGTAGCAGATGGTAAAATGACATTGGATGAGTTTATGGATATCCTGACATTGGATGACTGTATCAATCTCCTTGGCGGACAGCCAAACACAGGATGTGCCAATACATTTGGAATGGGAAATCTTCCGGAATACGGAGTCCCGAATGTGATGACTGCAGACGGACCAGCCGGACTTCGTATTCTTCCGAAATGCGGAGTGAACACAACTGCCTGGCCATGTGCCACACTTCTTGCCAGCACCTGGGATGAAGAACTGGTAGAGAAAGTTGGTAAAGCAGGAGCGGAAGAAGTAAAAGAAAATAATATCAGTATCTGGCTTACTCCTGCCTGCAACATTCACAGAAGCCCGCTCTGTGGCCGTAACTTTGAGTATTATTCTGAAGATCCGTACCTTGCAGGAAAGACAGGTGCAGCTGTGGTAAGAGGCATCCAGTCTCAGCATATCGGAGCAAGTGTGAAGCATTTTGCAGCCAATAATAAGGAGACAAACCGTAAGGATTCTGATTCCAGAGTATCAGAGAGAGCACTCCGTGAGATTTATCTGAAACAGTTTGAGATCATTGTAAAAGAGGCTCATCCGTATACGATTATGTCTTCCTATAACCTGCTTAATGGCATTCATACTTCAGAGCATAAAGAACTCCTGACAGGTATTCTCCGTGATGAATGGGGATTCGACGGAATAGTTACAACAGACTGGTGGACATTCGGAGAACACTATCGCGAAACAAAAGCAGGAAACGATATCAAGATGGCAGCAGGATATCCGGAACGCATAAAAGAAGCATACGAAAAAGGATTTATTACTGAAGAAGAAATCCGTCTCAGCGCAAGAAGAATCCTGAATATGATTCTGAAAATTGACTGATGAGTATCACTAATATTTTATACAGGAGCAAAAAAGATGATGGATGAGCGTAAACGAAGTTTAAGAAAAGAAATAGTCAGGCTGGCACTTCCGATCGCACTTCAGCAGTTCATGACAGCCCTGGTCGGAGCATGTGATGCGATCATGCTGGGAAAGTTAAGCCAGGATGCCATGTCAGCTGTATCACTGTTCCTCTGGGAGGAATCTGCGCATTTATCCTGAAACTGCCGGTTATGGTTGTCTACTTTGTACTCAATCTGGACGAGATCATTAAACTGCTGGTGGTCTATAAACATTATAAGAAATATAAATGGATTAAGAATCTTACATAATTTTACACGCTTCACAGGCACATATACCGGATATCCGGGACTATGTGCCTGTTTTGTTTTAATGATATTTATGCATCCGTACATAATAGCTGATGCATAAGATCACAGTGGCTCCGCTCCATGCTGCAATCTCTGCAAAGAAAATACCGTCCTGTCCGATAAAATGGGGAAGAATCAGTGCAGCACTGATACGCATGACGAATTCAGCCATACCACTTACCATAGGCATTAAGGTATCTCCCAGCCCCTGAAGTGCAGATCTGTACACGTACAGAAAGTACAAAACCCAGAGCATGGCAGCCATAATAGAAAGGTATTTAAAAGCAATTGCCAGTACCTGCTGTGTCTGCTGCGGTTCACCTGAGATGAAAAGTGAGAGAATATTTTTTCCAAATAAAAACATGGCAGCAGAAATGATTAGTGAGGTAAGTAGGGAAAGCAGCATACTGCTGCGGACGCCTTTTCTGATCCTGTCAATCTTTCTGGCTCCCAGATTCTGACCCACATAGGTAACGATGGCATATCCATAGGAAATAGCAGCCATTTCCAACAGACCATAAAGCTTGTTTGTAGCTGTAAATCCTGCTACAAAAAGGAAACCGTAGCCATTGATCACATACTGGACTACCAGACCGCCCACACCGATGATGATATTCTGGAATACAACAGGAATACCAAGCTTCATCAGGCGGGCATTCATGCCGGAGGCAGGCATAAAATCTGCTCTGGTCAGATGAACGATATCAATTCTGCGTAAAATCAGGAAACAGTAAACAGCGGAGAAGCTCTGTGCGATCACAGTTGCGATTGCTGCTCCTGCCACACCCCATCCGAAGCCTGCCACAAAAAGGATGTCCAGTGAGACATTCAGCACAGATGCGATAATCATTGCGGTCAGCGGTGTTTTACTGTTTCCCATAGCCCTTAGGGCAGAGGCAAACATATTATAGGCTGCTGTGGCGGGGATTCCACAGAAAATGATGCGCAGATATAACAGAGACATTCCGATAATATTGGAAGGTGTATGTAGCCCTGTTAATACCAGCGAAGCAAATGACTGGCTGAGAATCAATACTCCGGCTGCGATGAATGCGGTCAGCCGGTAACTGTGAGCCAGAGATTTACGCAGATTTTCGAAATCCTTTGCCCCATAATACTGGGAGAGTTGAATAGAAAATCCCTGAGTGAGTCCTGTGGATATTCCTGTGACAACCCACATCAGAAAGTCAACAGCACCCAGTGCGGCAAGAGCCTCCACACCTGCAACCTGGCCAACAACCATGGTATCCACCATTGTATAAAGCTGCTGACAGATATTTCCCAGCATCAGGGGAATTGCAAAAAGAATGATCAACCGTCCCGGTGAACCGGAGGTCATATCCTGAATCTTGGTTTTCATTAGTATAAAAGTTCCTTTCCGGAGCATATTTGAAAAAGTTTAGAAATGATTATTCGAATATGCCCTGATATTTACATTAATAATTTGTAACTATTCAGTAGTCTGCTATCCCGCGAGGTGTTTTGGCACGTAAGTACCAAAATCCCGAGACATACAAGCCAAAATGCCATCACCGCA
The DNA here is from genome assembly GCF_025148125.1 of Blautia wexlerae DSM 19850. Classification (NCBI taxonomy): domain Bacteria; kingdom Bacillati; phylum Bacillota; class Clostridia; order Lachnospirales; family Lachnospiraceae; genus Blautia; species Blautia wexlerae. The sequence continues at coordinate 3,859,542 of NZ_CP102267.1, read as the reverse complement.
GGTGATTTTTAATGCATTTTGGCTCGTAACTGTGAAGGTACTGAACAGTTACGATAATTTTATATCATTAACGTGAAAAATGAAATATAATATTTCATCAGAATGATATAAATTTATCTGTTATGTTACTGTTCACACGCCACTATCCCGCGAGGTGTTTTGGCATGAACATGCCAAAATCCCGAGACATACAGCGCGAATTTATGCGATTAGCATAAATTCTGTGCATCGCGAAGCGTGTTACTGAGAACGGAGTGAACAGTAACTCTGTTATTGTAGATATATTAACTGAATCAGCTGAATAAGTTAAGTCCCCTGCCTCAATTGCAAAAAGCAACATACTCTGCAGAGACAATGGCTATTTACAAATATGACAATAACAGGTATCATTCTTTTATAAATACATTAATAAAAGAAGGTAGAAACAGAATGAGCGGACTGGAAAAGAAATTTGCTACGAAATCAAAAATCGTAAATTATATTATAAATAGAGAATCCACATCAAAAGTGGAAATATCCAAAGAACTGAATCTGAGTATGCCAACAGTTCTGTCTAATGTAAAAGATTTATTGGAAAAAGGTATCATAATAGAAATTGGAGAATATGAATCCACAGGAGGAAGAAAGGCTAAAAGTATTGGAATCAATCCATCCTATCGTTATGCAATGGGAATTGTGATCACTGCAAATCATCTGGGAATGGTGCTGGTAAATCTGAAGTATGAGATTGTGAAATCAGAGCGGATCCGTCTGAAATTTGTATCTGATATGTCATATTGCAGTCAGGTGGCAGATTATGCGGCGAAATTTCTGGATCATATGAATGATGCAGAACAGAAAGAAAAGCTTCTGGGTGTTGGAATCTCTATTCCGGGAATCATTAATCAGGAGCAGAAACTGGTGATAAAATCCCACGCACTGAAACTTGAAAACTATAGTCTCAGTTTCCTGGAACAGGCATTTTCTGTCCCGGTTTATTTTTCAAATGATGCCAATGCGGCAATGATGGCAGAAGATATGAACATCTATCAGAATGCAATTTACCTTTCGTTGAATCAGACTCTTGGCGGTGCATTTTGCATAGGGGGAAATTTGTTTTCCGGAGAAAATCAGAAGGCCGGAGAATTTGGACATATGATACTTGTACCTCAGGGCCGCAAGTGTTATTGTGGAAAATCTGGTTGTGCAGATGCTTATTGCGCTGCAGGCGCACTTGTTGGTGAGTCAAAGGATTCTGTGGAACAGTTTATGCAGCTGCTTCAAAACAATGATGAAAAGGCAGAGAAAAAATGGGAAGAGTATCTTGATTATCTTGCAATTCTGATTTCAAATCTGCGCATGGCATATGATATGGATATCATTCTTGGAGGTGAAATGGGTGGATATCTCTCAGATTATATGATACCTCTTGGGGAAAAAGTAATGAAGTATAATGGATTTGATCATGATCTGAGATATCTGAAAAACTGTTCTTATAAGAAAGAAGCCTCAGCTGTAGGTGCAGCAAAGCATTTCTTGCAGGATTTTATCGGAAAGATATAGCCGATGGCATTCTTGAATCACTGATGATCTGCTGATATACCATATTAAACAAATATCTGAATATAAAAAATACCCTGATTACAACAAAGAAAGGTTGTGATCAGGGTATTTTGTTATTGTGCGGGAATTCAGCAGATAATTATGAGGAGTGTTATAGTAACATCTGCATAAAAATAAAATCTTTACTTTGTGCAACTGGTAGAAATGAGAAATATTTTTAAATGTTTATTGACAAATTTAGCGATTTGAATAATAATGTAATTACTTTAATAAAACATTTAATAAAAGTTAATAAACAACTAGAGGTTCAAAGTACATTCAACAAATAAGGAGGAAAATATTATGTTACAGCAGGTTATGACAAATCCAGGAGAAATTATTTTCAGAGAGGTTCCCGTACCAGAGATGAAAGACAACCAGGTTTTGGTTAAGATTATGAATATTGGTATCTGTGGTTCTGATATCCATGTATATCACGGAAAACATCCTTTTACAAAATATCCGGTAACCCAGGGACATGAAGTATCAGGAGAAGTGGTAAAAACAGGTGATGCAGTAACAGAATTTCATGTGGGACAGAAAGTAACAATTGAGCCACAGGTATATTGTGGACATTGTTATCCATGCCGTCACGGAAAATACAATCTCTGTGAAGAGCTGAAAGTAATGGGATTCCAGACAACAGGAACTGCATCCGAATATTTTGCAGTTGATGCATCAAAAGTAACACCGATACCGGAAGATATGTCTTATGAAGAGGGCGCAATGATTGAGCCTCTGGCAGTAGCTGTTCATGGTGTTAAACAGATGGGCGATGTAACAGGAATGAATATTGTGGTGATAGGAGCCGGTCCGATCGGAAATCTGGTAGCGCAGTCTGCAAAAGGGATGGGAGCAGCTAAAGTTATGATCACAGATGTCAGTGATCTTCGTCTGGAAAAAGCAAAAGAGTGTGGAATTGACGTATGTGTCAACACAAGAAATAAAAATTTCGGGGAAGCAATGGTAGAAGCCTTTGGACCGGATAAGGCAGATGTTATCTATGATTGTGCAGGAAATAACATTACAATGGGACAGGCAATCAAATATGCAAGAAAAGGAAGCGTGATTGTGCTGGTTGCAGTTTTTGCAGGAATGGCTGAGATTGATCTGGCAGTTGCAAATGATCATGAGCTTGATATCAAGAGCACAATGATGTACAGACATGATGATTATGTAGACGGAATCAGACTGGTGAATGAAGGAAAAGTGCATTTAAGACCGCTGATTTCTAAAACATTTGCATTTAAAGATTATCTGAAAGCATACCAGTACATTGACGATAACCGTGAGACTACAATGAAAGTGATTATCAATGTGCAGGAAAAATAAAATGCCCTGCTGATCATAAGTATTATGTAAGACAAAGATATAATAAAAAAGACTGCTGTAGAGAAGACATGAGTAAACGGAAAGACGGAGGATGGCAGCAGGCAGGAGGAATTATGGAGAGTAAAAACGAAAATGCAAAAGTTCCGTTGATCAGTAAAATCGCATATGGATTTGGCGATGTAGGATGTAATTTCAGCTGGATGTTCGTCAGTAATTTTCTCATGATTTTTTACACAGACGTATTCGGAATCAGTATGGCAGCAGTCTCTGCCCTGATGCTGTTTTCGAGATTTTGGGATGCGATCAATGATCCGATCGTGGGTGGACTGACAGATAAAACCAAAACAAAATGGGGACGTTATCGTCCATGGCTTCTCATTGCAGCTCCGATCACGGCCGTGCTTCTGATTATGACATTCTGGGCACATCCGGACTGGTCGGACAGATCAAAGGTTATCTATATGGTAATTACATACTGTCTGCTGGTACTTGGATATACTTGTGTAAATATCCCGTATGGCACCCTTTGTGGAGCAATGACACAGGATATCGATGAACGTGCAAAGATTAATACATCACGTTCAGTATCTGCAATGGTTGCAATTGGAATTATCAATATCATTACAGTTCCACTGATTGGAAAACTTGGCAGTCAAAGTGCTAAAATCGGATACTTACTGGTAGCAATCATATACGGATGTATTTTTGCAGCCTGTCATTTCTTCTGTTTTGCAAAAACAAAAGAGCAGGTGATTATGCCGGAAAAAGAAAAAATATCCATAAAAGTGCAGTTAAGAGCGGTGATGCAGAACCGCCCATATATTCTGGCATTAATCGGACAGGTGTTATTCGGATTTACACTTTATGGAAGAAATGCAGATGTTTTATACTATTTCACTTATGTAGAGGGAAATGCATCCTACTATACTACATATTCCATGTGCATCATCATTCCATCCATTATCGGTGCTGCATGTTTCCAGCCTGTATTCCGCAAACTGAACAATAAAGGAAGAACTGCATCCATTTTTGCTCTCCTCACTGGAATTTCCATGCTCTGTATGTTCTTCTTTAATGTAAAAGAAACACCGGCAGCGTTCTATACACTTGCAGGAATTACACAGTTCTTTTTCTCTGGATTTAACACTGCAATCTATGCGATCATTCCCGACTGCGTAGAATACGGAGAGTGGAAAACGGGCTTAAGGAATGATGGTTTTCAATATGCATTTGTGTCACTGGGAAATAAAATTGGCATGGCAATAGGAACTGCGCTACTTGCAGCACTTCTTGGAAAATATGGATATGTGGCAAATCAGGTACAGAATCCGGCTGTCCTCAGTATTATGAGACATTCCTTTACTACAATTCCGGGAGTTTTATGGATAGTGACAGCAATTGTACTGTTTTTCTATCGCCTGAATAAAAAACGTTACAATGAAATTGTAGAAGACCTGAAAAAAAATCGGGTAAAATAAAGAGTGTCGTGAAGTGAATTGCGAATATCAACAGAGTCTCCTTGAACAGCATTAAAAAATCTGCTTAAGGAGATTTTTATGTCTGGAGTTTTTGTGGTTGCATTTTTGTTTTATATGGGTATAATGGTGAGATAAGTCTGCAGATGAAAGAAAGACAATGCTGACAATATAACGAAGGAGCGGAGTATTATGCTGAAAAGATTCACCAGATATGTAACCCAGAGTGTTGCCGGAATGATCGGGATTTCTGTTTATGTTCTGGCAGATACTTTCTTTATATCTGTATATTCCGGTGCTGACGGACTGGCAGTTCTCAATTTGATCCTGCCGGTTTATGGACTGATCTATGCGATTGGGGCTATGATCGGGATTGGTTCCGCTACCAGGTATGCCATAAGCAGGGCAAAAGGAAAAAATACAGAACATTATTTTGTACAGTCAGTAACCTGGAGCATACTGGCTGCAGTTCCATTTATGCTGATCGGAATCTTTATTCCGGACAAAGCATTGGCTTTGTTGGGTGCAGATGCCGGACTGATCGGACTTGGACGAAACTATGTGAGAATTATTCTGATCGCAACACCATTCTTCATGTCAAATTATACATTTACTGCATTTGCCAGAAATGATGGAGCGCCTTCTATTGCAATGATCGGTTCCATCAGTGGAAGTATCTTTAACATTATATTTGATTATATATTCATGTTCCCGGTCGGTCTGGGATTTTCCGGAGCCGGACTGGCTACTGCAATCTGTCCGATCGTAACAATGAGCGTCTGTACCATACACTACAGAAGCAGCAGAAACCATGTAGGCTTCCATTGGAAAAAACCGTCATTCAGACACCTGATTTCCTGCTGTCAGCTAGGAGTTTCCGCATTCGTCGGTGAACTGTCTTCCGGTGTGATCGCCATTGTATTTAACTTTCTGATCCTGGGAATCGCGGGAAATATGGGTGTAGCAGCCTATGGAGTTGTGGCAAACCTTTCTATCGTGGCATTTGCAATTTTCAACGGTCTGGCCCAGGGAGCACAGCCCCTGATCAGTGAAAGCTACGGAAAAGGCCAGCCCACTCAGGTAAGAAAACTTCTGAAATGGAGCCTGTTCGTATGTCTTGCTGTAGAAACACTGATTCAATTGATCATCTGGACAGCAACTGACCCGCTGATCAGCATTTTCAACAGTGAAAACAATGTTCAGTTGTTGAATTATGCACATACAGGACTGCGTCTGTATTTCCTTGGATTTATAGTGGCAGGAATCAATATTGTACTGGTGGCATATTTCTCAGCAGTAGATGAACCGAAAATCGCAATTGTCGGTTCATTACTGAGAGGAATTGTTGCCATTGTTATCTGCGCAGTTATACTTGCGAAATTATTTGGATTAAATGGAATCTGGATCTCTCTTCTTGCAGCGGAGACGGTTACGTTTCTGACGATTCTGTTTCTGGCATATAAAGACAGAAGAAAAAGAACCGAATAACACTGTTGAAAAGGAATTCTTGTATAAACCTCCAAACTGATGTAAGATAAGGTTACTCAGTTTGGAGGTTTTATTTTTATGTTTAACGAAATAAAAGATTTCGCTGCGCCGGAACTGGATGTATATGCCAGAACATCTGAAGTGCAGCTTTTAAGATACTATGAACCGGAACCAGGAATTTTCATTGCGGAGAGTCCGAAAGTAATTGAGCGAGCCCTGAAAGCAGGATACCAGCCAATCTCTTTTCTGGTGGAGCATAAAGATCTGGAAGGAGAGGCACAGGAAATCCTGAAACAATATCCGGATGTGCCGGTCTATACTGCGGAATATGAACTGTTGGTCAAGCTGACCGGATTTGCTCTTACTCGCGGAATGCTCTGTGCAATGCGCAGAAATCCACTGCCATCTGTAGAGGAAATCTGCAGAAATGCCAGCCGCATAGCAGTTCTTGAAAATGTTGTAAATCCTACAAATATCGGAGCTATTTTCCGCTCAGCAGCAGCTCTCCATATGGATGCAGTACTTCTGACTGGCGGCTGCAGTGATCCGCTTTATCGCCGTGCATCCAGAGTAAGTATGGGAACCGTATTCCAGATTCCCTGGACATATTTTGATAAAAAAACTGTATGGCCACAGGATGGAATGCAGACTCTGCAAAATCTGGGATTCAAAACAGCGGCAATGGCTCTGCGTGACGATTCTGTAGGAATTGATGACAAAGCACTCCGGTCAGAAGAAAAAATGGCAGTCATTCTCGGAACTGAAGGTGACGGCCTTGCATCACAGACCATTGCAGATTGCGATTATACAGTAAAGATACCAATGTCCCACGGAGTAGATTCGTTGAATGTAGCTGCGGCAAGTGCAGTGGCATTCTGGGAACTGGGACACAGAGAGTGAAACTATTAAGAATGATAAAATAGAAAAAAAGGCGTGATAATCAATGAAAACAGATCCTTTCAGAGAATATCTTATACAGGCAGAGCCAGGCAGGCGTGAAAAGGGATATGCATGGAATACTGCCATTGGTTTACAGGCTGTTGATGGATTAAAGCCGTCGCAGTATCTGGTTGATACAGCTGTTCAGAATATTGAGGGAAAAATTACGATAGAAGAAGCTCAATATCTGGTAGATTCTTATTATGAGGAAAGACGAGAAAAGCCAAAGTCAGGAGACAGAACTGAAGAAGCGGATAAAGTTTCAGCCAGAATTGCAGCACTATTATCAGAAAATGCATTTAGTTTTACACCTACAGAATATCTGGCAATTCATAAGAAACTATTTACAGGAATTTATTCACATGCCGGAAAAATCAGGGATTATAACATTACAAAAAAAGAATGGGTATTAGATGGAGCTTCCGTTCTTTATGGAAGTGCATCAGAACTTAGAGAGACATTAGAATATGATTTTACGCAGGAAAAAAAGTACAGCTATAAGGGTTTATCTATAGAAGAAATGATACATCATCTGGCAGTTTTTGTGGCAAATCTGTGGCAGATACATGTGTTTGGCGAAGGAAATACCAGAACTACGGCAGTTTTTTTTATTAAATATCTCAGAACACTGGGATTTGATGCCACAAATGATATATTTGCAGAAAATGCCTGGTATTTTCGAAATGCCCTGGTTCGTGCAAACTATAATGACTTAAAGAATGGAATCCATGAGACAACTGAATATCTGGAAGTATTTTTGCGAAATTTATTGCTGAATGAAAAAAATCCTCTTCATAATCGCATGATGCACATCAATAAAGAATTTATAAATCTTCTAAATGAGAGTCTGAAAACAGAAGAAGCGAACATTGAAATGAAAAAAGTGAATATTAAGAGGGAAAAAGCGAACATTGTAACAGAAAAAGTGAATATTGATGTGCATGACAGGTATTCAGATGAAATTCATGGTTTCCTGGAAAAAACAATAAACCATATTCAGAAAATGTATGATGCGTTAAGTGATAAAGTGGCATTTGGAAGAGAAGATGTACAACATGCTACTGGTCTGAAGCCTACACGCGCTTCTATGCTTATAAAAGAATTGGTTAAAAGGAAAATACTGGAGCCGGTTTCGGGATATGGAAAAGGAAAGTACAAATTTACAGGAATATCAGTTGAAAGACAGTACGGTAGTTGGACAGAACTTTTATAGTTACGGTAAATTAAAATATCTGTCAGGAAAGCAGGTGTGTGAAATGGGTGTGTATTTAAATCCCGGCAATGATAAATTTTATAAAGCAATCAATTCTGAGATTTATGTGGACAAAACAGAACTGATACAATATACCAATCGTGTTTTTAACACCATGCAGCAAAATGTCTGTGTAAGCAGACCAAGACGTTTCGGAAAGTCTGTGACTGCAAATATGCTGGCTGCATATTACAGCAGAGGATGTCAGTCTGAAAAATTATTTGACGGACTTAAGATAAAAGAAGATTCATCTTTTTCAAAATATCTGAACAAATACAATGTTTTCTTTATAAATATGCAGGAATTCCTAAGCCGCAGTAAGACAGTAGAGAAAATGGTCCTGCGATTAAACCGGATTCTGATGCGTGACCTGAAACAGGAATATCCTGATGTGGACTATTTTGATGAAGAAGATCTTGCTGAAAGTATGCAGGATGTATATCAGCAGACAGGATGTCCGTTTGTGATTATTATAGATGAGTGGGATTGTATTTTCAGAGAATACAAGTCAGATAAAGAAGCACAGGAGCAGTATCTTGATTTTCTGCGGGATTTTCTTAAGGATAAATCTTATATTCATCTTGCTTATATGACAGGAATCCTGCCGGTAAAGAAATATGGAACACATTCTGCCCTGAATATGTTTGATGAATTTTCTATGATTTATGCAGGACCTCTGGCGAAGTTTGTGGGTTTTACAGAGACAGAAGTCAGAGAATTATGTGAGAAATATCATATGGATATGAGGGAAATCAGAGAATGGTATGACGGGTACAGGTTTGAAAACTGTGAGCCGGTTTATAATCCAAGGTCTGTGGTAAACGGCATGCTCTTTGGTTCTATCAGAAACTACTGGAATATGACAGAATCTTTTGAAGCACTGCAGACTTATATAGATATGAATTTTGAGGGGTTAAAGGATGATATTCTCTGTATGCTGGCAGGAGAGCATATTCCTGTTAATACCGGAAATTTTACAAATGATATGACGACATTCCGGGATGAGAATGATGTTTTGACCTTATTGATCCATCTGGGATATCTGACATATGATTCTACAGAACATTGTGTGTATATTCCTAATAATGAAATCCGGAATGAGTATGCAAATGCTGTTTCTGTATCAGACTGGGGTGAAGTGTCAAAAGCTTTAAAAAATTCGGCAGATGTCCTGAATGCAATCTGGAATCAGAATGAGCAGATGGTTGCACAGGGAATGCAAAGAGCACACTTTGAGACCTCGCATCTTCAGTATAATGATGAAAATGCATTAAGTTATACTATTTCACTGGCTCTGTATGCGGCTAGAAACTATTATAGCGTATATCGTGAACTGCCAACAGGAAAGGGATTTGCGGATATGGTCTTTATTCCGAGAAAAAAATTTCCTGATAAACCTGCTCTGGTAGTGGAATTAAAATGGGATAAAAGTGCCAAAGGAGCTATTTCTCAGATTAAACAGAAGCAATATTGTAAAAGTCTGGAGAAATATGCAGGAAATATTCTTTTGGCAGGGATTAACTATTCCAAAAAGGATAAAGAGCATCAGTGCATCATTGAGAAGATAGTGAAATAATAACATTATATATGATTTGCTGTAAATAGATGAAAAATATCAGAGAGTGTGTAGATTGGAAAATTTCTACACACTCTCTGATGTATTTATGATATAAAGTTAAATGATATAGGTTATTCGAAACGAGGAATTGTAATAACTTCTCCGTCTTTCATAGCAGATTCATGTGCACAGATTCCTGTACCTGTCCAGTAAGCACCCATGATGTCGTCAATAGCAGGTTTACGTTCTTCCAGAATGGAACGAATGAATTCATGTACAAGGTGTGGATGGGAACCACCGTGACCCCCACCCTGGGTAAAGGAGAGATGGGTGTTCTCATTGTTATATACTGTGTTGGTGGTGAAGGATGCGATTTCCTTCGGAAGAAGGTGTGCATAATCCGGGATCTGGATTCTTTTTTCCACAATCTCTGATCCACGACTGGATTTTTCGCTGTCTTCATCCAGAATGTCCACTTTCTCCAGTTCTCCTGTACGGGTAAAGAGAACAGGATCTTCATCAGCAAGCTGCTGCCATTCGAAGCTCTCGTTTTCACCGTATACTCGGAAGCATTCGGAATAGCTTCTGGCTACACCGTAGAGGAAACGTTCCATTTCAATAGTTACATCGCTATCCTGAAGAGAAATAAATGCGGATTCGAATGCAAACGGGCAGCCGTATTTGTCAGCCAGTTCTTTGCGGATTTTTCCGGAACCTCTTGCGTAAACCTTGTCTGGAAGATGGCCTGCGAGCATCAGACAAGGAGCAACGGCGTGTGTTGGGTGCATCAGTGGTGGGAAGCCTTCCCAGTATTCCGGCCATCCTTCCATATCCTGATAATGTGCACAGGTCATGTACTGGAGACGTCCAAGTTCACCCTTCTTATAAAGTTCCTGGATATAGAGGAACTCTCTCTGGAAAATCGTTGTTTCCATAAACATATAATTTTTGCCAGAGGCTTTGCGGGCTGCAATGATGTCATTTAATTCTTGGATGCTCATTCCCATAGGAATTGTACAGCCACAATGTTTACCTGCATTTAAGACGCGTACAGAAAACGGAGCATGTGTTGCTGGCGGTGTTACAAGATGAACTGCATCAATTTCAGGAATATCCAGTACATCCTGTAGATCTGTGAAACAGCGTTCATCCGGAATGCTGTATCGTTCTTTTGCAATATTCAGAAGTTTCTCATTTTTATCTACGACATACACCTTATCAATATCAGGATGTTTACAGTAGATAGCAACGAATTCAAGCCCGAAGCTTAAGCCTACTAAAGCAACATTCAGTTTTTTCATGATGGAAAACCCTCCTTAAAAAATTAATATAGAAAAAATCATCAGGATGTCAGGAATCCTGCATCTGTTTTGTATGTCTGTGATTATACGTGATGAAAAAAGAAAAGAGAATAAAGATAATTTAGATGTTTGGATAAAAAAAGATAAAAATAATACCAATTCCGATTAACCTTACTTTTTTTTAGAAAAGATGGAAAAAGAAAGAATAATATCGTTATTCAAAAATCAGGGATTTCATGTTTTAATAAGTGCATAGCAGAACAATCGATTGGAAAGCAGATCAGAAATACAGAGATATAAGAGAGAAGATGAGAAGGAGGAACTATATAATGAAGAAAAGAGCATTAGCTGTTATGCTGGCAGGGGTTATGGTTTTAGGCGCACAGACAGGTGTGTGGGCTGCATCCGATACTTCAGATCAAAAAGAAGGAGAACTGACACTTTTGATGACAAATAGTTGGATTGATGAGTCAGGAGCGAGCAGTGAAGAATTTTTAAAAGTAATTAAACAATATGAAGAAGAGAATCCGGGAGTTAAGATTACCTTACAGGGTGCTTCTCAGCAGGATATTAAAGAATCTTTCCAGACTGCTGCTCTGGCAGGCGGAGGTGCAGATATTGTAGTGATGGATAATTCGGGACATGCCATTGACCTTGCTGCTATGGGGCTCCTGTATCCATTAGAAGAACTTACTACAGATGAAGAACTTACTGCACAGTATCAGGAAGGACCTCTTAATTCCGGCAAATTCGAAGGCAAATATTATTCAGTACCATGGTATATGGACTGTACAGGCCTTTATTATAATACAGAACGCTTGGATGAGCTGGGAATTGATGTTCCTACAACATGGGAAGAACTTTCGGATGCAGTAGATAAAGCGAAAGAGGCAGGATACGGTGGAATTATTACTTATCAGAGTGCGTATGCGTTCTATTCATTCTTCTATCAGAATGAGTGTCCGGTAATCGATACAAGCGGAGATGTTCCGAAAGTAGTGATTGACAATGAGGAGGGAAAAGAAGCATGGAATTATATCTGTGATTTGATCTCTAAAGGTGGTCTGGTAGAGTCTTTTAAAGAAGCAACCACATGGGACAAAGTATATGAAAGCTTTGCAAATGGAGAAGCAACTTTCCTGCTGGGTGGAGACTGGTGTTCTACTGGAGTGGAAAATATTAATCCGGATATGGATTATGGTATTGCCCCGATGGTGAAAGGGAAAACAGAAGCAACTATACTGGGAGGTTGGACTTGGAATATTAATGTAAATTGCAAAAATCCAGAACTTGCCTATGATCTGATTCAGTATCTGAACTCAGAAAAAGGAGATTCTATTATGAGTGTAGAGGGAAAAGCATCTGCACGCAAGGACTATGATTATGCTAAAGCGCTGGAAGGAAAGGATAAGTTGAAAGTCTTTGCAGAAGAACTTTCATATACAAAGGCAAGACCTGCTGTTATCAATGAAAAATCCATCGATGAACTGATTACTAATGCCATTCTGGAAGTAGACTACGGACAGTCCTCAGCTGAAGATGCGCTGACATCTCTTGCACAGAAGCTTAATGAAAATATTGCATCTAACTATCAGTAAAAATTTCTGGGAAACAAACATGAAATAATAACAGAGGCGCTGGCGTGAAATGGCGGCAGCGCTTCTTCGTTGAGAAGGGAGGAAGATTATGTCCAAAATATGTAGAAAAGAAGGCCTGGAACTGAAAAAAAATCTTCCAGGATATCTTCTGATGGCACCAGCAGTGATTGCGGTACTGGCACTTTCTGTGTATCCTCTTTTCAGAGGTATTTATCTGAGTTTCTTAAATTATAACCTTGTACGCCCAAACGATCCCACGTTTAATACCTTTGCAGGACTGCAGAATTATATTGATATTTTCAAAGATAAAGTGTTCCTACAGTCTATTGGAAATACAGTAAAGTGGACAGTGGTGAATCTTGTGGTACAGCTTGTGGCAGCCATGCTTCTTGCACTTGCACTGAACCAGAAACTGAAAGGAAGATCTGTATACAGAACCCTGATTCTGGTTCCATGGGCAGTTCCCCATGCCATAGCAGCTATGACCTTTACTTTTTTATACAATGCAAATGTAGGTATCATTAATATTCTGGCAGTGAAACTGGGAATGATTACAGAATCTGTATCCTGGCTTGGAAATGTGGGATCAGCGTTCTGGTGTGTAATCTTGACGGCAATCTGGAAGGGAATTCCATTTCAGATGATCTTTATTCTGGCTGCACTGCAGGGAATTTCCGGGGATGTGTATGAGAGTGCAGAAATAGATGGTGCCAGTCGCTGGCAGTGTTTCTGGAGGATCACACTTCCGATTATCAAAGAACCTTTGGCTATTTCCACAATCCTGAACCTGATCGGTATTGTGTCCTGTTTTAACACTATCTGGCTGATGACCAAAGGTGGACCGTTGTACAGCACAGAGATTGTTTATACATATGCATACAGAAGAGCATTTATTGATCATAATTTCGGAACTGCAGCAGCTGCATCCGTGGTATTGTTTGTATTCATGGCTGTTTTTTCCGGAGTTTATTTGAAGATGGTAAGTGAGAAAGAATAGGGAGGAGGAAACTATATGCATGCAAAACAACGAAATGAAGCCATACGGCATGTGGTAGCATATGTATTTACAATAGCTATGGTTTTTCTTGCAGTGACCCCGTTTATCTATGTGGTACTGACTGCCCTGAAAACAAAGGAACAGATCTATGATCCATCGCAGATCATACCGACACATATCACATTTGACAATTTCAGACAGGTGCTGTTTCAGTCGAATTTCGTAAGATATTTTATGAATAGTATTTTTATTACACTGGTCACAACATTGATTTGTATGATATTATCAGTAATGGCAGCATATGGACTTACCAGATATAGAATCGTAGGTGCCGGGAAAATCAAGATGGCGGTTCTTATGACAAGAATGTTTCCGGGAATCCTGTTGTGTATTCCTTACTATATTATTATGAAACAGTTGAATCTGATTGACAGTTATATAGGACTGATTCTGATGTACTGCTCTTTTACCCTGCCTTTTGCCATATGGAATACCTGTGCATTTTTTATTTCCATCCCATGGGAGTTGGAGGAAGCTGCCAGGATTGATGGCTGCAGCAGGTTGAAATCTTTCTTCCATGTGATCATTCATGTGGCTAAGCCGGGATTTTTTGTTACAGCCTTGTTCTGTTTTATGACATCCTGGGATGAATATATGTATGCTTCTATTTTTATTAATACAACTTCAAAGAAAACCATTCAGGTTGGTATGCAGGACTTTGTAGGACAGTATTCTGTAGATTGGGGACTGCTGATGTCAGCGGTGGTGATCAGTCTGATACCAATTCTGATTTTCTTTGCATTGGTGCAGAAGAATCTGGTACAGGGACTTTCGGCCGGTGCAGTGAAAGGATAAATACAGGTCAGATGTAGAAAGAGGAAATTTGCGTATGAGTTTCAAACGTAAAAATCCGGGTAACCAGAGCATAAGAAGGCAGCTCACATTTTATATGGGACTTTTTGTGGTGCTGCCGTTGTGCCTGGCTTTGATGCTTCTGAATTTCTATCTTCAGAAAGTTACCACGGAAAATAAGATTAACAATGAGACAGATTTGCTATCCCAGATCAGGGATAACACAGATCAGATGGTTGAAGTGACCAATTATGCTACAAGCATGTTGATGACAAATAAAAATACACTGAAAAATCTGCGAATTTTAGAGCAAGACGGGGATTCCTACGAGATCTATCAGGCGAAAAGAGAACTTTCTAATGATATTTCGGATGTAGAGAGCTCCGTCTTAAATGCCGTTGGCGGAAAAGTAGTTATACTTACGAAAAAAGGATATATGATCGGTTCTTATACATTAAGTAAGACAGAAACAAATTATGAGAAGGAACAGTGGTATCAGGAGATTTTGGAGAATGGAAGAAAGATAACTTACAGTACAGGCATAGAAACCATGTTCCAGGAAATGACAATACATGACAATATACAGAAATATTTTTATATGGGACGGGAAATTCTAGATTATTCCGGCAAAAATCTGGGAGTCATGCTGATTCGGCTTTCTGAGAAAAAAATCTGGGGAAAACTGGCAGCAAGTATGGTGACAGAGGAAGGCGGTGCCCTTTATATCCTGGACAGAAACAATGATATACTGATGGAGTATAATGAGAAATATCAGAAACAGCTGAAAGAACTGAGAGAACAGGAAACTGTAAAGGAGATTTCTGAGAATGAAATTACGACAGGTAATTTGAAAGATGATTTTTATTATATGGAAGGCGAACTGGAGAATGATTCCAATAAACTGGTCTACCTTGTTCCCCAGGAAATTTTCCTAAAAGAAAACAGAAAGATTCTCCAGAGAATTCTGGAAATGTTACTTTTGGTGATTGGATTCACCGTTTGTACCATGTTATATTTTTCCAGAAGAATCGCCAGACCTTTGGTCGAAGTGGCACAAACTCTGGAAAAAGCTCCCAATGGAATGGCAGTTTTGGAAGAACCTCAAGGCTCTTTTCAGGAGATGAGTAAATTTGTATCCAGCTATAATCAGGCTGGGAAAAAGATAGAAGAGCTTCTGGGTAATGTGGAAAGAGAGAGCAGATTAAAAGAAAAAGCTCATTATGAAATGCTTATGTCGCAGATTTCCCCTCATTTTATCTTTAATACGGTTAATTCCATAAGAATTATGGCTATAAAAGAAGGACAAAATCGGGAAGGCGGAAATGAAAACACAGAGAAAGCACTGGAGGCATTGGGAGATATCCTACATGCAGTTTACAGTAATAAAAATGGTATGACTACTGTGGGGCAGGAGACAGCACTTCTGAAGTCATATGTAGATATCATGCAGATGCGGTTTGGAAGTTCGTTTCAATATTATAATGTAATTCCAACGGAACTGTTCTATCATGAAATCCCTGCATTTACCATGCAGCCGATTGTAGAAAATGCGATTTTGCACGGAGTAAAAGGTGTGACAGCAGGGCAAATCATAGTCTCTGCAATAGAGTATGAGAATGATTTTGTCATATCTGTATTTAATAATGGAAATTCTGCGGATAAAAAGAAGATTGAAGATCTTCTGAAGGGAGAGAAGAACCAGAGAGCTGTAACGGGAATTGGACTTTATAATGTGAATTCCAGATTGAAGCTCTTGTATGGGGAATCCTATGGACTGATTTATAATGAAAAGGTCAGAAATGGTTTTGAAATATGGGTACGTCTTCCAAAAAAAATTACAGAATCAGAAGAAAGGTGATAAAATAGGATAAAAAGACAGTAATTATTATCTGGATGAAGGGAAGAACATTCTATGAAAAAAGTACTGATCGTAGAGGATGAAATTTTGGCGAGGCTTGGACTACGTCAGCTTGTAGACTGGAAAAAACTGGAACTGGAGCTGTTGCCGGATGCAACAGATGGAGAAGAGGCACTGGAAATGATCCGGAACAGTTGTCCGGATATCATTCTTCTCGATCTGAACATACCAAAAGTTAGCGGGCTTGAAATTCTGGAATTTCTGAAAAAAGAAGAAATGCCAACCAAAGTAATCGTAGTAAGCTGCCAGGAAGAATTCGATGTTGTAAAAAAGGCAATGAAACTTGGTGCGTATGATTATCTGCGAAAACTAAATCTGAGTTCCGATGAACTGGAAAATATTCTGGAAAAGTGTCTGGTAGAAACAGAAGAAAGAATTACGGTTCATATGCAGGGAATACGTGAGATCCGTTATGAAGAGATTGTGAGAGACAGCAGAGATATTTTGGCAGGTGCCTGTAATTATCAGACATTAATCTGTATACTGGCGAAAGATATAGAGGAGTTGTCCAGGGTTACGGAAATAATCCATAAATGGGCTGAAACCGAACTCAGGGAAGGTCTGCAGATCCAGAAGGGAAATCAGTATGGATATTTTCTATTGGAAGAAAAACCAGAAAAATCTGTTTATATGGAATTGAAGAAAAGGGCAGAGCGGAAAACAGACAGAGAACTGTACATGGGAATCTTTGAAGGTTGTATGGAAAAAACTGCGGATATTGTTCGGGCTGCTGCGATGGCTGAACAGATACAACTTTTCAGTTATTATGATAAAGAAGAGAAGCTGGTGTTTTTTCAAAAGAAGATTGAAACAGAAGGTCATAGTCCACGAGGAATGCATGGATATCTGGATTCCCTAAAAGAGAAAATCAGAAGTTTTGACAGAGAAAAAACTGAACAGGAGTTGCATGGAATTTTCGGACTGATCCGACAGGAGTCTTATATCAGTATCAATGTGCTGAGAAGAAATTTTATGGATATTCTGGGGATTTATTCTATGGTTGCACAGTCACTGAATGGTGCGTTGGAAGAAATAGAATTGGACGGAGATAATTGTCATTATCAGAAAATCATGATGATGGAAAGTCTTAGGGAAATAGAGAAATGGTTCCTGAAATTTAATGATATTTTTATGGAAAAATTCTGGATTGCCTACAAATGCAGCAGGTCAGAAATTCTGCAGAAAGTAGTAAAATATATAGAAGTGCATATCATGGAACCAATCCATCTGTCAGATGCAGCTGCTGAAACAGGAGTTTCTTCAGCCTATCTTAGCACCATGTTTAAAAAAGAAATGGGTTATAATTTTATAGAATATGTAAATCTCCGAAAAATAGAACTGGCCAGACAAATGCTTCAGGATGGAAAAATGGTCTATGAAGTCTCAGAACTTCTTGGATTCGAAAACAGCACTTATTTCTCCAGAGTGTTTAAACGCTATACAGACGTGTCACCCGATACTTATCGGAAACAAATGTAAACCAAACACAAGAAAATGAGTTGACAATCCTCCCCGCTTATGATATAAAAAGAAGGTCAAAATCAATCATCAACAGGGAAAGAGGAGAGTCTTATTATGAGTCAGTCATATGCAAAAAGCCCTGCTGCAGAGAGAAAATTTACAACCAGAGAAATGGTACTGGTTGGTATGTTTGCAGCAGTTCTTGCAGTAATATCACAGATTTCACTGCCAATGCCTACCGGTGTACCGATCACCATTCAGGTATTTGGTGTAGCACTTGTAGGCGCAGTACTTGGTTCCAGGCTTGGAACTACAGCAACACTGGTTTACGTTCTGTTAGGAGCCATCGGTCTTCCGATCTTTGCTAACTTCTCAGGCGGAATCAGCAGCATCGTAGGAGTTACAGGAGGATACATCTGGGCATGGCCGATTATGACCTGGCTCTGCGGAATCCGTCCGAAAACAGAGAACAAGACAAAGAACCTTGCAATCTCAATCGGATTTGCACTGATCGGACTTCTGATCGTTGAGACAATCGGTGGTCTGCAGTGGCACTTTGTGGGAGGCTCCATGAGCATCCCGGCAATCGCAGTATACTCCTTAACAGCATTTATTCCAAAGGATATTGTGATCACAGTTCTTGCAGTACTGATCGCAATTCCCATCAGAAAAGGAATCAACAATGCAGGAAACCACTGATAAAAGTAACAGGTTAAAGAATAGCCTGCCGGAAGACAATCTGGTAAAGCAGGAAAACATAAAGATTCACGGAATCGGACTTGATAAAGCAGGACGGTGTACACACTATCACACACAGCTTGATATAGCTGCATTGCTCTGCGCGAAGTGCAGGAAATATTACGCATGTTATTCCTGCCACGATGAACTGGAAGATCATTCATTTGTGGCAACAACACCGGAAGAAGCTTATCCTGTTTTATGCGGAAACTGCGGCAGGAAACTTACACTTCAGGAATACAAAAAAGGCAGTTGCCCTTACTGCCACGCAGGATTTAATCCAAAATGCAGTTTACATGAGAATATTTATTTCTGTTGCACTATGTAACGTGTTTTGAAAAACATTTCCGCAATCTGCACGCCCCACTTTGCAGTATATTTTGCAGAAAGCTTTTTCAAACACACTCTAATGTAGAGAATACAAAATAACAAAAAATTTTGTATTCTCTTTTTATTTGTCAAAAAATCTGATATACTGAATAGAGTTAGAGTAGACTAACCAAATCAAACAAATAACAAGAACCTATTTCTTTTATTTGCATACAAATAAAAACAGGAGGAATAAATTGATGGATATAAATGTATTTTATGGAATTTTGATTCCTTTTCTTGGAACTTCTGCAGGAGCCGCCTGCGTATTTTTCATGAAGAAGAATCTGAATGAACAGATTCAAAGGGCACTTACCGGCTTTGCAGCAGGAGTTATGGTTGCAGCTTCCATATGGAGTCTGCTGATCCCGGCAATTGAACAGTCTTCCGGACTGGGGAAGCTTTCATTTGTACCGGCAGCAGTGGGATTTTGGATAGGGGTGCTTTTTTTGCTCTTGCTGGATCACATGATCCCGCATCTTCACCAGAACAGTAACAAGGCAGAAGGTCCGAAGAGCAAACTTCAGAGAACTACCATGCTGGTTCTTGCAGTAACTCTGCATAATATTCCGGAGGGAATGGCAGTAGGAGTCGTATACGCAGGCTATTTAACAGGTCACGCCCAGATCACTATAATGGGAGCCATGGCTCTTTCTATCGGGATTGCCATTCAAAACTTTCCCGAGGGAGCCATTATTTCTATGCCCCTGCGTTCTGAGGGAATGGGAAAAACCAAAGCCTTTGCAGGTGGAGTCCTGTCCGGGATTGTAGAACCTGTCGGTGCAGTCCTTACGATTCTTGCCGCCGGCCTCATTGTCCCGGCACTTCCATATCTTTTAAGTTTCGCTGCCGGAGCTATGCTCTATGTAGTAGTGGAAGAACTCATCCCCGAAATGTCTGCCGGAGAACATTCCAACATAGGAACCCTTTTCTTTGCCATAGGATTCTCTCTGATGATGATACTAGATGTAGCACTTGGATAAACAGATAATAATGCACTATGGACAGAATATGTAGAGAGTACTATAGTAAGCTGTATAGGATTATAGTGATCATCAAAATAATGCTTTATTTCTGAGAATCGCTATAGACAGAAATTAGAGGTGGCAGATTAATGAAAACAGCAGAAACTCCTGCAGGGATATTTACGATCAACAAAGTGAAAATTCCCTCAGCATACACATGTGCAGCAGAACAAAAAATAGAATATATCAGCGAAAATCATATGCAGATCATTACTATGGATCAGGCAGTATCATTTGGAGATCAGATATTGTCCCCCAGAATCTGTCAAAGCTGTATGAATCCTGAAAAAATTACAATCTATCCACTGGAAATAGAATACTTTGGGGAAAAAGTGTTTTTTATGGATCACTATAGTGTAAAAGAATGGAAAAAAGGCGATCCATTACCGGAAATCCATGAATGGTATCCGCATATAAAAAAAGCCAAATGCAATCCATGCAGAAACTGTGGAAGATGTTAAAATTGCACATATGTGCATTGAATGAAAATATGTTGAAAACCAGAATCTGAAATGCTATCATGCAATCGAAATCACAAGTAAATGAGTGTTAGAGTGTGTTTGAAAAATCATTCTCACAATCTGCACGCCCCACTTTGCGGTATATTTTGCCCGAATTCGGTTGCCGTAGCCCGCTACGACGCCCTCATCCGGACAAAATCTCCCACAAATTGTGACGCACATCTTGCGAAAAGCATTTTTCAAACGCGCTCTAGAGTAATACAAGGGAGATTGCATGATGAAAAAGTATGAGATTGGATTATATGAGAAAGCCATGAGAAATACATTATCATGGAGTGAAAAATTAAAATGTGCCAAAGAATGTGGATATGATTACATGGAAATGTGCATAGATGCCACAGATGAAAAAATCAATCGTATCTTCATGAATACAGCAGAAAAAAAAGAAATTATGGAAGCTGTATTTCAGGCGGGACTTCCGATTGGTTCCATGAGTGTAAGTGCTCTGACAAAATATGCGCTGGGCGATCCGGACGAAGAAATCCGAAAGAAAGCAATGCAGATTGCAGAGAAATCCATAGAGCTTGCTGTTGATCTGGGCGTGCGTACAGTTATGATTCCGGGATATGATATCTACTTTGGAGAATCCACAATAGAAACAAAGAAATACTTTCTGGAAAATGTAAAAAAGATTGCAGAAATCGCAGAACGCGAGGGAATTCTGGTAGGATTTGAAACCATGGAGAATAACTTCATGAACACTACCGGAAAAGCAGTCCAGTATGTAAACATGGTAGATTCCGCATATCTGAAAATCTACCCGGATGCAGGAAATATCACAAACGCAGCAGTAGAGAATCAACACGATGTATGCGAAGATCTCTCCTTGGGTAAGGGAAAACTGATCGCGCTCCATCTGAAAGAAACAAAACCGGGAATCTTCCGCGAAGTTCCTTTTCTCACAGGCCATGTACAGTTTGAAAAAATCATTAACACAGCATGGAGCCTGGGTGTCCGCCGCTACGTAACTGAATTATGGGACGTAGGAAAAGAGAACTGGAAAGAAGATATCTGTTTTGCAAATCAGAGTATGCGTACACTTCTGGACAGAGAAGCATAAATTAAGCAGTTGGAAACATAAACAAATAATAAAAGAGAAAGCGAAGAATGATAGATGTTCTTTTCTTTCTCTTTTTTGTTCACTGTAAATTACAAATGTTCAAACACTGAAAAAATGTAAATTGCACATTTGTGCAGATGGTGAAAATATGTTGAAATATAAAAATGCAGGTGATAATATACTCTCAACAAGAGAAAAACGTTATAATCAAAAGGAGAGAGATTCATGAGTAAGATTAGTGAAATGACAAGACAGAGCTGGATTGAAAGCACTTTCCCGGAATGGGGTACGTGGTTAGTAGAAGATATTGAGAACGAAGTAGTAGCGCCGGGAAATGTAGCAATGTGGTGGTTAGGATGTACAGGTGTATGGTTCAAGACACCGGCAGACACAAACATCACTATTGACCTCTGGTGCGGAAACGGAAAACGTACACACGGTGATGGAAAAATGAAAGTCGGACATCAGATGGCAAACATGTGTGGAGGAAGAGCCATGCAGCCAAACCTGAGAAACGTTCCATTTGTAATTGATCCATTTGCATTTAAGAAAGTAGATGCAGTTCTTGCCACACATTATCATCAGGATCATATGTCACCGGAGTGGGCGGCACATGTGATCAACAGTGGAATGACAACTACAGATGAAAACGGAAAAGAAATCCCGGTGCCATTTATCGGACCAAAGAAATCTGTAGAACTCTGGCAGAAATGGGGTGTTCCGGCAGACCGCTGCATCACAGTAAAACCTGGTGACGCCATTAAGATCAAAGACATCGAGATCGTGGCTCTGGATTCCTTTGACAGAACCTGTATCGTAACAACAGATTCCACAGGTCCGGACAGAGAAGAACTTACAGGTGTGTGCCCGACAGACATGGACGACAAAGCAGTCAACTATCTGGTAAAGACACCAGGCGGAAATATTTATCATTCCGGAGATTCACACTTCTCCATCTACTTTGCAAAACATGGAAAAGACTATGATATCGATGTAGCATTCGGTTCATTTGGAGAAAATCCCATCGGTATGCAGGATAAAATGACATCTATCGATATCCTTCGTATGGCAGAAAATCTGAAATGTAAAGTAGTAGTTCCAATCCACTGGGATGTATGGACAAACTTCCAGGCAGATTGCGATGAGATAAAGGTTCTGTATGATTTCAAGAAAGACAGAAATGAATATAAATTCCATCCATTCTTCTGGCAGGTAGGCGGCAAATACACATACCCGGCAGACAAGGACAAGATTTACTATCACCACAGAAGAGGATTTGAAGACTGCTTCGAAGCACCACAGAATATTCCGTTCCGTTCTTGCTTATAAAAACAGAATTGTCTGAAAACGGTCAACGAAGGGTTTATTATGTGGAGAAAAAGTATATAAGGAGAAATTTGGGATGAATGTACTGGTTATTGATGTAGGAACATCAAGTATGCGAGGAATACTTTTTGAACATCAGGGAAAATGTCTGACAGAGAAGCAGGAATTCTATCAGGCCACCTATCTGGAAAACAGCTGGGTAGAACAGAATCCTGCAGACTGGGAAAATGCATTGTACAGCATTTTGAAACAGTCCGTAGCAGAAGCTGAGAATATGGGAGAGAAGATTGATGCAATTTCCATTACTTCACAGCGTTCTTCTGTAATTCCGGTAGATGAGAATATCCGTCCGCTGAGTAATGCGATCATGTGGCAGGATAAAAGAACAAATTATATCTGCGAATCTATGGAAAACCTGAATGACAAGGTATTTTCTCTATGCGGTTCCAGAGTCAATCCGGTGTTTTCCGGCTCCAAGATGATGTGGATTCGTGAAGAACGTCCGGAAATCTATGCAAAAACATATAAATTCATGGTCATCCCGGATTATCTCATTTATCTGATGACCGGACGTATCTGCACAGATTATACATATGGAAGTCGTTCACTTCTGATGAACATCCGTACTCATGAATGGGATGATGAACTTCTGGAAATTTTTCATGTAGAAAAAGAAAAATTGTGCGAACTGGTAGAGCCGGGAAGTGTCTGCGGACATATTACAAAAGCCTTTGCAGAGATCACGGGATGTCAGGAAGGAATTCCTGTGATCACAGCTGGAGGTGACCAGCAGTGTGGAGCCATCGGACAGGGAGTAGTCAAAAAAGGTGTCATGTCTGTAACAACCGGAACAGGTGGCTATCTTATCACAGCAACAGATCAGGTGCCGGAAAATCTGGAACAGGATGCAATCTGCAACTTCTCATCTGTAAAAGGCCAGTATATTCTGGAATCCAGTGTATTAACCTGCTGTTCTGCATTTGACTGGTTCAGAAGACAGTTTTATCCGGACAGTTCTTTTGATGAGATTAACCGTGAAGTAGAACAGACACCGATCGGTTCACACGGATGTCTCTGTGTTCCATACTTTATGGGAAGATCCACACCGGACTGGAACAATATGGCAAAAGCAGAGTTTGCAAATGTAACTCTCGGAACAACAAAGCAGGATATGCTGAGAAGCCTTCTGGAGGGAATCTGCTATGAAATCCGCAATGGAATCGATATTATGAACAAATATGTAAAAGTTTCTGACATCTACATCAATGGAGGTCTTTCCAACAGCGTTCCATTCAATGACATACAGACCAATGTCTATGGTATGAAGATCATCCGCAGAGGAAAAGCAGATGCCACAGCCAGAGGGGCACTTATGATCGCAGTCACAGCAATGGGAATTTTTGAGAATGTAGAAAAAGCATTTGAGTGTATCAGCCGTCAGGATGAAGTGAAAATTTATCTTCCTGATGATAAAAAGATTCTGGAATACGAAAGATACAGAGCACAGATGAACCGTATTTATAAGAGAGTGTGGGGGGAGAAGCAAAAAGATGGCAGGTTTGAATTCCATATTTAATTTTTTAACAAGCAATATCCTGACAAGAGCAGAGCTTTTTGTAGGTCTGATCATCTTGCTTGGATATATTCTTCAGCGAAAAAAATGGTACGAATGTGTAGGCGGATTTTTCAAGGGTGTGATCGGATACCTGATCCTGATGGCAGGTGCAAATGGACTGATCACCACATTCCGTCCGATCCTTGTTGGATTAAATGAAAGATTTCAGTTAAATGCAGTTGTAATTGATCCGTATTTTGGACTGAATGCTGCAAATGAAGCATTAGAGAGTATCGGCTGCTCTGCTGCATGGGCAATGACATCACTTCTTATTGCATTTATCTGGAACATTATTTTACTGATTTTCAAAAAGTGGACGAAGCTGAGAACACTTCTTCTCACCGGACATATTATGGTGCAGCAGGCTACTACAGTTACCTGGATCGTATTTCTGTTTATTCCATATTTGAGAAATATTACAGGTGCGATCCTGGTAGGAATGCTGGTAGGTACTTATCAGGCAGTCAGCTCCAATCTTACAGTAGATGCCTGTCTCAACCTTACAGACGGAAAAGACAGATTTGCAATTGGGCATCAGCAGATGGTTGCAGTATGGATCACGGATAAAGTAGCACACATATTCGGAAAAAAAGAAAACTCCATTGAAAACCTTAAATTTCCGGGATTCCTCAAGATGTTTGAGGACAACATTACTGCAACATCTACTTTAATGCTTGTGTTTTTCGGAACCATCATGGCAATCCTCGGTGAAGATTTCATGCGCCAGATTGACAGCGGATTTGCAGAAACAACGGCTTTTCCGGTATATATTCTGATTCAGTCATTATATTTTACCGTATATCTTCAGATTTTAAATATGGGTGTGAAGCTCTTTGTAGGTGAACTGACAGCGTCATTCAAGGGAATTTCAGATAAACTTCTCCCGGGTGCAGTTCCAGCAGTAGACTGCGCAGTTGCATTCAACTATGCACCGGGAAATGCAGTAACCATCGGATTCCTCTGTGGAATGGTAGGACAGGTGATTGCAATTCTGGGACTCATCGTGTTCCATTCCCCGGTTATCATTATCATGGGATTTACTACAGTATTCTTTGACAACGCTATTATCGCTATTTTTGCAAACAAACGGGGCGGTGTAAAAGCAGCCATGATCATCCCGTTTATCTGTGGCCTGATCCAGGTACTGCTGGGCGCAGTTACTGTATGGCTTGTAGAACTGGTGCCGTACGGCGGATGGCATGGAACAACTGACTTCTCGACTGTATGGCTTGGAATTTCTGCACTGTTGAAATGGCTTGGACTTCCAGGTGCGATCATCGCTATCATACTGATGCTTCTGGTTCCGCAGATCCAGTATGCAAAATCGGATAAAGAAAATTATTTTTAGATGAATCAGGCAAGAGTATCTGATTCAGAAAGGAAGTAATCACAATGAATAAAAAAGTACTGGCAAATCTGGAAAAATGTTATTCCATAGCTCCATTACATTATAAAAATACAGACCACATTCTGGTAGCAGCAGAAAAAACTGACAGATGTATTCTGTTTGATATCAATGGAAAGGAAGAAGAAACCGTGTGGGAAGGCCCTGGCGGAGTTATGACAATGGTACAGGTCCCGGGAACAGACGGACAGTTTCTGGCAACCCATAAATTCTATTCTCCTAATGATTCCAAAGAAGCAAAGATCATCATCGCTACACCAAAGGACGGAGAATGGGAGATACGCACTCTGACAGATCTGCCGTTTGTACACAGATTTGACATCATTGAAAGCGAGGGAAAACATTATCTGATCGCATGCTGCCTCAAATCCGGACACGAATACAAGGATGACTGGTCAAGCCCTGGAAAAGTATATGCAGCACTTCTTCCGGATGATCTCAGCGGCTTTGATGATAAACATCAGCTGAAGCTGGAAGTAATTAAAGATAATATGCTGAAAAACCACGGATACTACAGAGTAGTAAGAGATGGAAAAATGTCATCCATCGTCTGCTGTGATGGTGGAGTCTTCCGTTTCTATCCGCCCACATCTGCAAACCCGGAATGGACAATAGAAACCCTGTTGGAAACTCCTGCAAGCGATGCCACTCTCATCGACTTTGACGGAGATGGAAAAGATGAATTGCTGGTATTATCTCCATTCCACGGTGACACTGTTCTGATTTACAGAGAAAAAGATGGTAAATATGAGCTTGACTATGAATATCCGGAGAAAATCGAATTTCTTCATGCAATCTGGAGTGGGGAAATCCAGGGAAAACCGGTAGTCATGATCGGTCACAGAAAAGGAAACAGAGATCTTCTGAAATTCTGCTGGGAAAACGGACAGTATCACGCAGAACTGATAGACCACGACTGCGGTCCGGCAAATGCTTATGGATTCCATAAGGATGGGAAAGACTATGTGATTTCTACAAACCGTGAAATTAATGAGATTACTATGTATGAATTTGGCTATAGCAATCCTTTAAAATAATGCATCTTAATCCAGCCCATCATAGCGTGAAGTCCTGCGTCAGATATCTTTGCCGTGTGTCAGCACGCCTGCAGGTATCTTCCTTGTCTTTCGCACTCTGCTGAACTGTCTTGATTGCATTATTTTATGGAATTAGCTATAGTTGATTATGGAAAGGAAAACAGATAATGTTAGAAGAACTGAAACAACGGGTATATGAAGCGAATATGCAGCTCCCTGTACATGGTCTGGTTACATTTACCTGGGGAAATGTCAGCGAAATTGACAGAGAAACAGGCTATTTCGCCATTAAACCAAGTGGTGTACCATATGAAAAATTAAAACCGGAAGACATGGTTATCATGGATCTGAACGGAAATAAAATTGAGGGCAAATATAATCCATCCTCCGATACTCCGACTCATATTGAACTTTACAAAGCATTTCCGGAAATCGGCGGTATTGTGCATACTCACTCGTCCTATGCAACAAGCTGGGCACAGGCAGGAAGAGACATCCCATGCTACGGTACCACTCATGCAGACTATATTTATGGAGAAGTCCCATGTCTCAGATGTCTTACAAAAGAAGAAATTGACCAGGCATATGAGCAAAATACAGGTATTCTGATTGTCAATGAATTCAGGAAAATGAAAAAAGATATTCTTGCAGTTCCGGCAGTCTTATGCAAAAATCATGGTCCATTCACCTGGGGGAAAGACGGTATGGAAGCAGTTCACAATGCAGTAGTCCTTGAAGAATGCGCCAAAATGGCAATGCGTGCCGAACTTATCAATTCACAGGTAAAACCTGCACCGCAGGAATTACAGGATAAACATTATTATAGAAAACACGGTGCAAATGCATACTACGGACAGAACGTGTGAAATGTAATATAGTACGTGTGATCAGAAAAGCCAGACCATAAAAATGTAAATGGCAGAAACAGAGGATAGTTTGTGAAAGTCTGCAGAGACTTTACAAATTATCCTTTTTTCGAATATAATGAGGTCAGAGTTAAAACATCTTTTGATACTGATATAATGGAAAGGGATATGGAACAGCAATGGAAGACATAAAAAAATATGAAAATATGACCGTTCAGGAGAAATGGAGCATTCTGGCCATGGTAGCGAATTTATATTACAATTCAGAAATGACACAAAATGAAATTGCAGACAGGATGTATACATCCAGATCCAAAATTTCCAGAATGCTGAAAGAAGCAAGAGAACTCGGTATTGTAGAAATTTCCATTAAAGAACCCTGGGAACGTGACTTGAATCTGGAAAAAGAAATCCAACAGACTTACGGTGTCAAAACAGTAAGAGTTGTTTCCTCAAGAGATACCGGCAAGGAACAGATTACCAGCCGTCTGTCAGAAGTTTCCGCATATTATCTGGATTCTGTTGTTAAAGAAAAGATGGTAGTAGGAATCTCATGGGGAAATACCCTTTATCATATAGTGAAATATATTGATGCAAATAATAAGAAAAATATTCCTATTACAGTGGTTCCGATTATGGGTGCCTCAAATGTGAAACGTCCGGAACGGGATGCCATGGATCTGGCAAAAGACCTGGCGTCTGCATACGGTGGAACATATCAGTATATTTATGCCCCTCTTTTTGTGAAAAATAGAGAATTAAAAGAAATTCTTATTCAGGATGATACTATTAAAACAGCTCTGCAGCTTGCACAGAATGCAGATGTAATTCTGACAAGTGTCGGTTCTGTGGAATATAAAACCTGGGAGAATTACCTTGGGGAAAGCACTTTTCATCTTCTGGGAAATAAAGGAGCGGTTGGACATATTGGCGGTCATTTCTATGATATCAATGGGAAAGAAATCAACACTTCTTTAAATGACAGAATGATAGGAATTGGGTATGATGATTTGAAGAGGTGTAAAAATGTAGTCTGTGTTGCTTATGGAGAAGCAAAAGCAGCAGCTGTTGCAGGTGCTTTGCGAGGTGGTTTTATTAATACGCTGATCATTGATTCTGCCTGTGGCGAGAAATTGCTGTAACAGAATGGAGGTAAAAAATGGACTACAGAAAATTCGGTGAATGCTATTACATAAGAATGGATCGTGATGACGAAATTATCAGTACAATCCTCGAAATATGTAAAAAAGAAAATATCAGATCAGCCACTTTTTCCGGAATCGGAGGATGCAAGGATGCAGAAATCCAGACCTTTATCCCAGAGACAGGCAGCTTCGAAGAACAGCGCATTTCTGGAATGCTTGAGTTGGTATCTTTAAATGGAAACGTGGTCACAGGTGAAAATAATACCTGTTACCATCATACCCATGCAGTATTTTCTTATAAAGATGGTGAACGACATTGCATGGCAGCAGGTCATATGAAATCAATTACTGTACTGTATACTGCAGAAATCGAACTTCATCCGGTAACAGGCGGAACTATCCGCCGCAAATATGATCCTGAAACAGGGACTGGATTCTGGGATTTTAACTAGACTTTAGAAAACGATTTGTTTTGATTGAGCAAGGAATTCTTGTGCAAACCTTCAAACTGATGTAAGATAAGATTACTCAGTTTGGAGGTTATTAGCAGTTAAATATAAATTATAAAATTATATAAGCACATGTTGAGTTTTATAAGACGTTAGAATAGAATATCATTGAAATGAGTTGATACTTTGAGTAAATATTATTCTATACATGAATTTTCAAAAATTATAGGCGTATCTGCCCAGACATTACGAAATTGGGATGCCAATGGAAAACTTCATCCGCATCATACTACAGTAAGTGGCTATAGAT
Source organism: Blautia wexlerae DSM 19850 (assembly GCF_025148125.1). NCBI lineage: Bacteria > Bacillati > Bacillota > Clostridia > Lachnospirales > Lachnospiraceae > Blautia > Blautia wexlerae. The sequence continues at coordinate 3,829,924 of NZ_CP102267.1, read as the reverse complement.
ATTATTCTGATGAGCAACTCAACCAGGTAATAAATGTAAAGCCTAAAAACCGCATTACAATTGGATATTGTCGCGTTTCCAGCCATAAACAGAAAGATGATCTGGAACGACAGATTGATAGTGTTAAGACATATCTTCTGGAAAAAGGACAGCCATTTGAGATAATAAGTGATATCGGTTTCGGGATTAATTATAAGAAAAAAGGACTTCAGGAATTGATCAGGCGAATATCTCAAAATCAGGTTGAAAAGGTTGTTGTTTTATATAAAGACCGGCTATTACGATTTGGTTTTGAGCTGATAGAATATATCGCTTCACTTTATAATTGTGAGATTGAGATTATTGATAATACTGAAAAATCCGAACAGCAGGAACTTATTGAAGATCTGGTTCAGATAATCACAGTATTCAGTTGTAAATTACAAGGAAAACGAGCGAATAAAGCTAAGAAACTTATCCGTGAACTGATACAGGAGGAAACAGATGGTAAAAGCCATAAAAGTAATGCTGATACCAAACAATGTACAGAAAACTAAGATGTTTCAGTACGCAGGTGCTTCAAGATTTGCTTATAACTGGGCTTTGGCCAGGGAAATAGAGAACTATGAAAAAGGCGGCGGATTCATTTCAGATGCAGGACTCAGAAAAGAATTTACGAAGCTTAGACATTCTGATGAATATGCATGGTTACTGAATATCTCAAATAATGTAACCAAACAGGCAATCAAAGATGCCTGTACTGCTTATAAGAACTTTTTTAGGGGTTTGCAGAAATTCCCAAGATTCAAGTCAAAAAAGAGATCAATGCCGAAGTTCTATCAGGACAACGTTAAGATACGCTTCAGCAATACACACGTTAAATTTGAAGGCTTTTCTTCCAGCAGGAAAGCAAATAAACAAAAAATGAATTGGGTAAGACTTGCAGAACATGGACGTATTCCGACAAATGCTAAATATATGAACCCGAGAATATCCTTTGACGGATTGAACTGGTGGATCAGCGTATGTGTAGAATTTCCTGACTGCAGGGAAACACTTAATGATGACGGAGTCGGCATAGACCTGGGGATCAAAGATCTGGCTGTCTGCTCTGATGGGGCTAAGTATAAGAACATCAATAAGAGTCAGAAAGTAAAGAAATCAGAAAAACAGAAACGCAGGTTACAGCGTAGTATCTCTCGTTCTTACGAGAAAAATAAGAAAGGGGAAAGTTACTGTAAAACAAATAATGTAATCAAAAAGGAAAAACTTTTATTAAAACGAAATCACAGATTAACAAACATCCGTAAAAATTATTTAAATCAGACCATATCGGAGATCGTAGATCGAAAACCAAGATTTATATGTATTGAAGATCTGAATGTCAGCGGAATGATGAAAAACAGACATTTATCCAAAGCAGTTCAGGCACAGGGATTTTTTGGGTTTAGAAAACAGCTTGAATATAAGTGCAGCGATAAAGGGATCCAGCTTATTGTGGCTGATCGGTTTTATCCATCATCAAAGCTTTGCAGCTGTTGTGGAAACATCAAAAAAGATCTGAAGTTATCTGACAGAGTTTATAGATGTGCGTGTGGGAATATGATTGACAGAGATTTCCAGGCATCTATAAATCTCAAGACTTATGGAGAAAAATTTGCAAGCTGACACTGAAACGTTAATGCAAATATGTACGGATACGTTAGTCCGGAATTTACGCCTATGGAGAGTACAGGAACTTGTGAGTAGATTGATATTTATATCATCAAAAGCATACTCGTTGAAGTAGGAATGGAACATAGAAGTTTATAACTTTTTATAAGTTTTCAGTAACGGTTTTATTTTTATCAGGTATCAGAGGTAAATGGATGGGTAGAAGATAAAATGCAAAAGGAACAGTTCATTGAGAGTGTACAGAATTTAACACAAGTTCTGTATACTTTTTTTTATAAGAAATGAAACTTTTTGTTCCCTGGCAGGATATATAAGAATGTAAAGGTTAAAAGCTTTTAATTTTTGAAAGTATTAAAAAGAAAGTTGGGTTGATATGACAGATGAAGCAGAGCTTTTGCAGCGTCTCAGGAACAGAGAAAAAAATTCAATAGATGAAGCAATCCAAATTTATACACCGTATTTGAGCACTGTTTTGTATCATATGGCCGGCAATTCACTGCCGAAAGAGGATATTGAACTGTCAGATGGCAAAAATTTCATTGAAGAGAATTTTCACAACAATTATGTATGGGAAACAGTTATGAGCCTTGGCGAACCTGACAGCGAGATTTTTGTAAGACGGTATAAATTTGATGAAAAAATCAAGGACATTTCAAAAGCAATGGGACTTAATATTTCTACAGTTAAGACCAGACTTTCAAGAGGAAAAAGAAAACTCAGAAAAATGTTATCGAATGCGGAGGAAAGATTATGAGAAGAAAAAATTTGCTTAAAGAATTGGGAATACAAAAACAGGCAGATACTTCCTGCAATGCTCTTGATATTGATACAGAGAATATCAGACAGAGAGTTTATGCAAAACTTGACTTCGCAGATACAGAAAGGAAGCAAACGACTATGAGATCAAAAAAGAAAATATTACCTTTGTTGATAGCTGCAACACTTACAATTGGAGCTACTGCTGTGGCGGCAACAGGAAAGATTTCAATGTGGACAGGTTCATCTGCATCACGTGCTGATTATACATCTCTTCCAACGGCAGAACAGGTTACAAAGGATATTGGGTATAGACCGGTATTGATTGATACCTTTGAGAACGGGTACTGCTTCAAGGATGGCAATATTGTAAAAAACAGTTTTAAGGACGACAATGCAAATGTAATTGAGAAGTTTAAATCTGTGTCCTTTGATTATCAGAAGAATGGAGATGTTGTATCGTTTGAACAGCAGAAGTTCAATTCAAAGCTTACACCGGCAGGTGATATTATTGCCACTATAAATGGAACAAATCTGTATTATGTACATTATATAAATAAAGTAGTATCGGATGATTACGAATTGACAGAACAGGATAAAAAAGACCAGGCCAGTGGAAAAGTTGTATTCAGTTACGATGACAGCGCTTCTCAGATTGAAGTCAGTCAGGTTCAAAGCGTTAACTGGAATAAAGATGGCATCCAGTATGATTTGCTGCAAATAGATGGACAATTATCTGCCGGTGAACTTGCAGATATGGCGAGAGAGGTTATTAATAACAGAAGATAAAGAAAAAAGATGGTGAATTCAGTCCGGTTCACCATCTTTTTGTAACTGTTGTGGAAATACCTGTGAAGGGGTGGCAGCAGCCAAATGGCGGGGTTCTGATCTGTACAGATATAAAATACCGCCAAAGAAACCAAGAATCAGTCCTGTATATCCGCCACTGCAAAGGACAACGGTTATCTTTATAACGAAGGACATATCGCCGATCATGCAGATCAAAAATCCTGCCAGAAGACCGATCGTTGTCCAGCCCATAAGTGAAACAGCCAGAAAAGCTGCGGAAGCATGTGAGTTTTTTACCTGTTTATTAATAGAATTCCATAATGTCTGATACATAATGATTCCTCTTTTCTCTTTCAATTCTTTGATTACTATTATAGAAACAGTTTGTAAAATACACATGCTCGCTAATGAAAAATCTCTGTAAAATTTTCTTTCTCTGTTATATGCAGAGGACGGAGAAAGTACAAGACAGAAAAACAATTACGTATATTATACAAATGAATGCATTTGAAAATGGTTTTATAGCAATCCTCTAAAATAATGCATCTTAACCCAGCCCATCAGAGTGTGAAATCCTGCGTCGGATATCTTTGCCGTGCGTCAGCACGCCTGCAGATATCTTCTTTGTCTTTCGCACTCTGCTGAACTGTCTTAAATGCATTATTTACGAGGATTGCTATAGGTAACAGATAACGATATAAAATGACCGTATGCGTGCGAAGCGGATTGCGAATATCTGCTTGATAATCATACATATTGCATAAAAACACCTATCTATAATTGTAAAATATATATAAATTATCTCTTGATATTTTATAAAAAGAAGAGTAAAACTTTAGATAAATAAAAAAGAGAAATGCATAGAACAGGACAGGTCACAGAAGGAACCGGATTACAGAGAGTTGCAGACAGGTGAGATGCGGCAGATGGTATTTTGTGATATCACCCGGGAGCATTCCGCTGAAATCTATAGTAAGCCGGGACGTGGTCTTCACGTTACAGGAGAAGCTGTTTGGTTTAGACAGTGTTAAGAGATTGTATCTGGTGACAGGTATAATAATACAAAGTGGTACCACGGAATATTCCGCCTTTGCTATTCAATTGGAAATTGGATAGCAGGGGCGTTTTTTATATATAAATATAAAAGAAAGAAGAGGGAAGACATTATGAGTGGAATAGTAATGATGATAATAGCCATTGTAGTGCTGGGTGGAGCATATCTTCTGTATGGCCGTTATCTTCAGAACAAATGGGGCATTGACCCAAAAGCAAAAACACCGGCATATGAGATGGAGGATGGAGTGGATTATGTACCGGCTGATACCAATGTGGTATTTGGGCATCAGTTTGCATCCATAGCAGGCGCAGGTCCTATTAACGGACCGATCCAGGCAGCAATTTTCGGCTGGCTTCCGGTTATGCTCTGGATCCTGATCGGCGGTGTATTTTTCGGAGCAGTTCAGGATTTTGCATCTATGTATGCCTCTGTAAAGAACAAAGGCCGTACAATCGGATATATCATTGAAGCCTATATCGGAAAACTGGGAAAGAAATTATTTCTTTTATTCTGCTGGCTGTTCTGTATTCTGGTTGTTGCAGCATTTGCAGATGTTGTGGCAGGAACTTTTAACGGATTTGTGACAGATAATGCAGGAACCGTTACCAGGGTAGCAGCAAACGGAGCAGTTGCAACAACTTCCATGTTATTTATCATCGAGGCAGTGGGACTGGGATTTTTCCTTAAATATTCCAAGTTTAATAAATGGATCAATACTGCAGTGGCTATTTTATTATTAGTGCTCGCAATTGCGCTGGGACTTAAATTCCCGGTATATGTAAGTCTTGGAACCTGGCATATTATTATCTTTGCATATATTCTGGTAGCCAGTGTTGCCCCTGTATGGGCATTGCTCCAGCCACGTGATTATCTGAACAGTTATCTGCTGATCTTTATGATCGTTGGCGCGGTTATCGGTGTATTTGCAGCCAACCCATCCTGTAATCTTAAGGCATTTACAAGCTTTAATGTGGACGGACAGTATATGTTCCCTATTCTTTTCGTGACAATTGCCTGCGGTGCAGTTTCAGGCTTTCATTCACTGGTATCCTCCGGCACTGCGTCAAAACAGATCAAAAATGAAAAGAACATGCTTCCGGTTTCCTTTGGTGCAATGCTTATGGAAAGTATGCTGGCAATTATTGCACTGATCGCTGTTGCATCCTTTGCAGATGGTGAGGCAGCAGCACAGGGACTTACCACTCAGCCGCAGATATTTGCAGGTGCTATTGCAAACTTCCTTTCTGTAATCGGTTTGCCACATTCACTTGTATTTACACTGATCAATCTGGCTGTATCAGCCTTTGCGCTGACTTCTCTTGACTCAGTAGCCAGAGTAGGACGTCTGTCATTCCAGGAATTTTTCCTTGATTCTGATACAGACGAGGAAAATATGAGCCCGTTCTTAAAAGTAGTAACCAATAAATATTTTGCGACGATCATTACACTGGTACTTGCCTATCTGCTTACAAAGGTAGGATATGCAGAAATCTGGCCGCTGTTTGGTTCTGCCAATCAGCTGTTATCTGTACTTGCCCTTGTAGCCTGCGCAGTATTTCTTAAGAAAACAAAACGCCAGGGCTGCATGCTCTGGATTCCTATGGTATTTATGATGGCAGTTACCTTTACTGCACTGGGTATGACCATCAGCAAGCTTACAAAAGCATTATTTACCACAGGCTTGGACCTTGGAAATACCTTACAGCTTATCTTCGCAGTGTTACTGCTGATCCTTGGTGTGCTGGTAGCAATCCAGGGAGTGAAGAAGCTTTTTGAAAAAAATGATGAAAAACAGACTGCATAATTTATGAAATAAAACTGTTGATATTTTTACATCAAAATAAAAACCTGAAAAAAGACACTTTGGGAAAGTTTTCCGAAGTGTCTTTTTTAATACTCAGCCAATCAATTTCTCATTCACATACTCAAATCCGAGACGTTTCACAGTATCTGCAAATCGTTCTCCTGCGATTCCTTCATTTTTGAAGAGAAGGATTGCTTTTTCTATGACTGCCATTACTTCTTCTTCCTCTGTGAAAATCCTGGTAAGAGCCTGACCGTGTGAGATTCGCTTACCCCAGCGGCCTCCGATATAGATTTTATAACCATTCTGATATTCCGGTACTGCGCCGAAAGGACATTTTCCCTTGCAGCGTCCGCAATGGATACATTCTTCAGGATCAATGTAAAGTTTACCGTCAACTAATTTCGGAACGTGTACAGGACAGCTTTTTTCAATCTGACATTTCTTACATCCCCGGCATTTCTCAACATCCGGTTTGGGGATTCTCTGGCCGATAATTCCCATATCATTCAGATTAGGCTTTACACAGTTATTTGGACATCCGCCAACTGCAATCTTGAATTTGTGCGGGAGTACCACATCGTGATAGCCTACATAAAAACGCTCATGGATCTTCTTGCTGAGTGCAAAGGTATCAATCAGACCATACTGGCAGGTTGTTCCCTTGCATGAGACAACAGGACGCACTTTAGCTCCGGTTCCGCCTGTCATCAGGCCATGCTCTCCAAGGAAGGCGATTGTTTTCTCAATATTATCATAAGGAACTCCCTGGATTTCCATACTCAGGCGGGTTGTCATAGTGATCTGACCATTTCCGAACTTGTCTGCTGCATCTGCAATGGCACGGTGTTCATCTGTGGTAATATGTCCATTTCCTGTGATGACCCGAATATTAAAGATGTCATCATATCGTTTGTCCTGAAGACATCCAAGACCTTTTACCCGTTTGATTTCCTCGGGACTCAGTTTTTTGCTGGCGGATGTTGTTATTTTTTCCTCATTCATGTTTAAGTATCTCCTTTATGTAGCTGTTGCTTTTCTCTGATATATACGGCGTTTCTTTTGTTGATTATAGGCTTCATGAATGATAAAATCAATTTATGAGTTTTTATTATACGATAAGTAACATTTATGGAATAATGCAACTGTGAAACTGAAAAACAGAAACCTTTATAAAAAAGCCTTCAGGGCAGAATTTTTTCTTATTGCACAGAAAAAACTATCTGATATCAATAGAGTGGAAGAGTTCAAGGAGAATATTATGTTAGATCACAGAACAGAAACCTTTATGGCTGTATGCAGTGTTATGAATTACAGGGAGGCGGCAGAGCTGTTACATATTACCCAGCCGGCAGTCACCCAGCATATCCAGTTTCTGGAGAAAGAATACGGCTGCCGCCTTTTTCTTTATGAAAACAGAAAACTGATCAAGACCCCTGCAGCACAGATGCTGGAGGATTACTTGCGTTCCGTTCAGCAGCGTGAAAATTTTCTCAGGGAAAAGATAAAAAACAATGGTCTCCGGGAACTGCGCATCGGTGCAACCAAGACCATTGGTGACTATGTGATCACAGACAGGATTCACGATTTCTTAAATCAGCCGGATACAGCACTGACTCTGATCGTGGATAACACAAAGCATCTTTTGCATTTATTGGAACAGAATACTCTGGACTATGCCATCATAGAAGGATTCTTTGACAAAAACAGATTTGGAAGCCAGTTATATCGCCGGGAACCTTTTGTGGGAATCTGTCCGAAGGATCATCCCTTTGCAGGCCGTGAAGTATCTGTAGAGGAGATTCTGAAAGAAACTCTGATCCATCGCGAAAACGGCTCTGGAACTCTGGCTATCCTGGAGGAAAAGCTTCTGGAGCATAATGAATCTTTGGAGCGTTTTCACCGGCATATATGTATTTCCAGCTTTAAGATGATCATCGACCTGATCAAGTCCGGGTATGGAATTTCATTTGTATATGAAGTACTTGCCAAAAGTGACCCGGAGCTTGGGATTTTTACATTAAAGGGTGAGCCCATAGTCAGAGAATTTAATGTTATTTATCTGAAGCATGCGGATGTGCGGGAGAAGATGGAATGGTTTTTATGACCGCTTGCGTCTGTACTCGTTGGGAGTCATTCAAAATTGTTTCTTAAAAGCAGTTTGAAGATTAGAATACTGCCGATGAAATGATTTTCTATCTAAATTAATCGAAATTATCATCCACAAAAGTATATTGATTTCATTTTCTGCATATGCTATAATTGCCATAGGCAAAATGATAAAATTAAATTCATTGGTAACACAGCAAAAAGCCTCGGAGGTCGCATCTCCGAGGCTTTTTTATTCCGTTTTGGCAAGGGTGGCTTATTCCCCAGGCTGGCTACCAGCTACTATTTTCTATCCAGCCATTTGCAAATGTAATAGGTGATTACACCTGCCAGAATAGAAAGCATAAATGATAAAATTGTATCCATTGATAGCACCCCCCCTTCCTGTACCTGTTTAGGGGTGGTAGCTTGGATATTATATCATAAATTTTTATAATATAATATATTTTTTATTATACAACTGCGCCGAAGTAATTTTCGGATTATCCAGCACTAATATTGAACTTTTTCAGAAATTTTCATTCTCAATATACAAAAGATCTCACATTCGATTATTTAAAAACAATTTCTTCAGTAATCCTTCCATGTGTCTTTGTATTCATGAACTCAATAGATAATTTGTAATTTCCCTTTCCACCAGTTGGTTTAATACTATTCTTATCAAATATACTTTTATAGGGAGAAATTGAATGAAAACCGTTTTGTTATTTTTATTTATTATGAGTGTAGATATGCACAGTTTGCGCTTTCATCTACTACAATATATTTATGGTTAATATCCCTTACAGCCAGTAAGGAATTATCCATCTTGTTGCTTAAGCTGTTAAAATGTATGGAGCAATCGGTATATCGTCTTATTCATCTTGGACTTCGCGTCCGTTGCCGAGACTGATAACCTTGACTCCTCATTTGCAGCGTTCGTTTTATGCAGGTTGAACTGCCTTCGGTACGTTCGTGTCACACCACAGTAGATGGAATAGGCAATGAGTAAAACTGGTCTTTATCCATTGCATAATCTGATTTTAAGGAGTGACAAATTTATGAATATGAATGCAGTAGGTATTGATGTTTCCAAAGGAAAAAGCATGGTTGCTATCCTTCGTTCTTATGGTGAGATCATTTCAAAACCATTTGAAGTCAAACACACAGTCAGTGGGATTCGCTCTCTCATTGAGCAGATCCAATCCATTGATGGCGAATCTCGTATTGTCATGGAACACACCGGTCGTTATTACGAACCTCTTGTCCGTGAACTTTCGAAAGCTGACCTTTTTGTATCTGCCATAAATCCCAAACTCATCAAAGATTTTGGAGACAACTCTCTCCGCAAAGTAAAGTCCGATAAAGCGGATGCAGTAAAAATTGCACGCTATACTCTTGACAGTTGGACGGAACTCAGACAGTATAGTCTCATGGATGAAATTCGTAATCAACTGAAAACCATGAACCGCCAGTTTGATTTTTACATGAAACACAAAACCGCTATGAAAAATAATCTAATCAGCATCCTTGACCAAACTTATCCGGGAGCTAACACTTATTTTGACAGCCCTGCCCGTGAGGATGGAAGTCAAAAATGGGTTGACTTTTCAGCCACCTACTGGCATGTGGATTGTGTTCGTAAACTCTCTCTAAACGCCTTTATCGACCACTATCAAAAGTGGTGTAAACGCAGGAAGTACAACTTCAGCCGTTCAAAAGCTGTTGAAATCTATGAAGCATCTAAGGAGCTTGTTTCTATACTTCCAAAAGACGATCTGACAAAGTTAATCATCAAACAGGCTGTAGAACAATTAAATACGGCTTCACAGACTGTGGAACAGCTTCGTACCATGATGAATGAGGCTGCTTCTAAACTGCCGGAATACCCTGTTGTCATGGCTATGAAAGGTGTAGGTAAATCGCTTGGTCCACAGCTTATGGCAGAGATTGGTGATGTCTCCCGATTTACCCACAAAGGAGCCATTACAGCCTTTGCAGGCGTTGATCCCGGTGTAAATGAATCCGGTTCATATGAGCAGAAAAGCGTTCCTGCTTCCAAGCGCGGTTCCAGTACTCTTCGTAAGACTCTGTTTCAAGTCATGGATGTTCTCATCAAAACAAAGCCACAGGATGATCCTGTCTACTTGTTTATGGATAAGAAACGAGCACAAGGAAAGCCTTATTACGTCTACATGACAGCCGGTGCGAATAAGTTTCTTCGCATCTACTATGGTCGAGTGAAAGAATATCTGTCTTCACTCCCAGAATAAATATCTCGTCAATACCTTTATTTTAGACCAGCGAATATCGGTGGTCTTATTTTAATGTTCAAAATCTTGCAAAAATTTTTGCCTGAAATCATCAATTTGCTATTGACTTTTTATTTGCAGGCTCGGTAATTGAATTGCCGAGGATTCCCGCGTATTATCCTAAAATTGTTATAATAAGAGTCCGTATGCAGAACTTTTGTATATAATAGACTAAGTGAATATCTGGAAATGAGATTAAAATGCCAGACCAGAAAATAGATAACCTTTTAAATCTTGCAATGGATGCAACCTCACAGGAGCGTAGAAAGTCAGGAAATCTTAACATAGGATATGATCCTGCAACCAGGCTATGGGATGTGATCATAAAGTACAGCGGACCGGAAAGTGGTCTGGCTGGAAATGGAATTCAGGTAGTGCCACTGTTAGGGGGCTATGCAGTGGTAACTTTGCCGGAAAGTGAGATTGATGCGTATTCCCACAGAGCGCAGGTGGAATTTATGGAGAAACCCAAACGCTTGTATTTTGAATTGTTTCAGGCGAAGGGAGCGAGCTGCATCCGCACAGTGCAGACCGGCAGGAATGGACTGACGGGAAAAGGAATCCTGACAGGAGTTGTAGATTCAGGAGTGGATTATTTTCACCCTGATTTCCGAAATGCAGACGGAAGCAGCAGAATTTTACGTTTATGGGATCAGAGCATACAGGGAAATCCACCTCAGGGATATGTGACAGGAACTGAATATACGAAAGAGCAGATCGATGAGGCGCTTGCACTTGGAGAAAACCAGGGCAGGCGTCTTGTTCCATCTTCAGATTACAGTGGACATGGAACTTCCGTGCTGGGAATTGCAGCAGGAAATGGGAGGGCATCAGATGGAGTGAATCAGGGAGTTGCCTGTGAAAGTGATCTGTTGGTTGTGAAAATGGGAATTCCCAGAGAGAACTCCTTTCCCAGAACTACGGAACTGATACAGGGGATTGATTATCTGGTGAGGCAGGCGCTGGCTATGGGAAGACCAATGGTGATCAATCTCAGTTTTGGAAATAATTATGGCTCACACAAGGGAGATTCCCTTCTTGAAACATATATAGATATGGTTTCTTCCACAGGACGTCTGGCTATCTGTACAGGTACAGGGAACAACGGCAATCAGCCTCTGCATGAGGGAGGAACCCTGAAACAGGGACAGACCAGACAGATAGAATTATCTGTGAGCAGCAGGGAACCAACATTAAATGTGCAGTTATGGAAATCTTATGAGGATGAAATGAGTATTTATATTGAAAATCCATCCGGAAACCGGATCGGCCCCTTAGACGAAAAGCTTGGTCCTCAGAGGTACAGACTGGGAAATACAGATCTTTTAATCTATTATGGCAAACCTGGACCCTATCATCTGACACAGGAAATCTACATAGATTTCCTTCCTGGGAAAACTTATGTGGACAGTGGAGACTGGAAAATCATCCTAAGTGGAAAAAAGGTCAGAGGAGGGGAATATTACCTGTGGCTGCCAGGTGGAAATACCCTGAACAGAGGAACTGGGTTTTATGAACCAAGGGCATATGGGACTTTGACCATACCTGCCACAGCCCGGCGGGTTATTGCAGTTGGAGCATATGATTCGCTGGTTGACTCCTATGCGGATTTTTCCGGAAGGGGCAGCAGAATGCTGCCATATCTGAAACCTGATCTGGTGGCACCGGGAGTAAACATAGTTGCTCCCGTACCCGGTGGTGGTTACAGAACAGTAACAGGGACTTCCTTTGCAACACCCTTTGTCAGCGGATCCGCTGCATTGCTGATGCAATGGGGGATTGTGAATGGAAACGATCCCTACCTCTATGGGGAAAAAGTAAAAGCCTGTCTCCGAAAAGGCGCCAGACCATTGCCGGGGTTCGAGGAGTATCCTAATGAAGAGGTGGGGTGGGGGGAGGACGTTATAATAAGGTTACATTGAAGAAAGTCAGTAAAATCAAGTGTTTCCGTTCATTTTCCAAACACAGAAACGAAGCACTTCCACCATGATTTTGAAGAAAATCTGCCCGGGTTGGATTCAAAATGATATGGAAAGAAAGACTTGCAGCAATGACGTAACATGAACAGCCGATTCTGTTACAGACAACATATTAAAACGAAAGAGAGGTCACAGGAATATAAAACTGACTTATACAAATAATTATCAGTTATCAAGGCCATAAGGCCAAATTATACCATGGGTCAGTTTTAAGCATTAAATCTGGATCAGTTTTAAGTGTAAATCAATAGCTGATAATCACTATGATTGGGAAAATACAAAAACCGATAACTACAGTTCAAAGAACTGTGTATTATCGGTTCTGCGTCTGGCGCTTTAATAACAGTTATATGGAATTGTTCAATGTTGATTAGACATTCTCTTTTGCACTTCGAACAAAAGAGTGGAAAATTTTTTAGTACAGTATCTTCTCGGATTTTGTCACGTGTTTTATTTCCGCAGACAGGGCAACGTACTCGCTCGACACTTACTTTTATTTGCACTTCTACTTTTTATTTTTTTCTTGAGTATCCTATAACACTAACAAAATACGATGCGACTACTATACCCAAAGCAAAAATAGTAATCAACATAGGATTTTTAACCAAATTTTGAGTAACGTATTTCATATCTTTTGATATTTTACTTACGAAAAAGATAACGAGAAGCGTGCAAATCATTCTCACATACTGAACACTCATATAGCCAAACCACTGTGCTATTGCTAAACATATAGAACACCATAAAACAGGTAATGCTATTGCAATGGTGATAGAAAAACCAAACTGGCTAAGTGTAAAATTATGATAAACCACATAACGAATGATATAAATGATAACTGTACCCATTATACTAATCGGAACAAGAAGCAAGCTAGTCAAATACTTACTGAAAATGATTTGGTACTTACTCAGCGGCAAGGTTAATTCATATTGTTTCCATGAAGTCAATCCATCATAGGTCATGGTCATCATTAAGTGCATACCGATAAAAAGTGAAAAAAAAGCCGATGACATAATTGAGTAAACTTCATTCTCTCCGAAGAATGAAATTGCTATTACAAAAAAATACATTACAAAAATGACTTTTTTATTCATTTTCTTCATAAGCAATAAATCCTTAAAAACCAATCCTTTCATTTGACACCTCCTTTGATATAGAACAGCATAATGTCCTCAATAGAAGCATTATCAATAATTAGATTTTGGTATCTTTTTTTTGCAGCTACTTTGTCATGTATTAAGCATTCCACGCTAAGATTTGTTTCTCGACAACATACATAGTCATCTGGTGAAACAGTATTAAATTCTGATTTTTTACAGCGTATAATTCCATAATTATAAATGAGGTCATCTTTCTTTTCCTCAAAAATAATTTTTCCATTATGAATCAGAATTACATAGTCAGCAACCTTTTGTATGTCAGAGGTTATATGTGTAGAGAACAAAATAGAGTGTTCTTCATCTTGAATAAATTCTAAAAAAATGTCCAAAATTTCATCTCGTACAACAGGATCTAACCCTGTTGTTGCTTCGTCTAAAATCAGAATCTGGGGTCTATGCGATAGTGCACAAATAATTGACAATTTCATCTTCATACCTTTTGAAAGTTGCCCTATTGATTTATTTAATGGAACATCAAGGCGTTTCATATATTCTTCAAACAAATTCATATCCCATGTTTTATAAGATCCCGAAAGGATTTGGGCAATATCTTTTGCATTTAAGACGGAATGGAATTTACATTCGTCAAAAACAACACCAATGTTTTCTTTATGCAAATAAGAATGATTTTGTTTACCCAATATTCTTATTTCACCCGCATCCAACTTCAACTGGTCTAAAATTAAATTGATAGTTGTACTTTTTCCAGCACCATTTTCTCCTATGAAACCCACAATACGTCCTGTAGGAACTGTAAATGAAATATGATCTAACATAAAATCATCAAATTTTTTAGTCACATTTTTTACAACAATACTGTTCTGTTCCATAATTTCACCTCTCATTCTTCAAAAAATAGTTTTAGAATATTAGCCATTTGCTCATAGCTGATACCATGAGTACGACCGATTATAGCAACTTTTTCTAAAAGTTCTTCTGCTATTCGTAGTTGTTCTTCTTGAATAAATTCTTTATTTGGTGATGCAACAAAACTACCTTTTCCCGATACGGTTTCGATAAACCCATCTCGAGTTAAATCTTCGTAAGCTCGTTGAACAGTAATAACACTTATATGCAGGTCTTTTGCCAGTGCACGCATGGAAGGCAGGGCTTCTCCGGCAGATAGGGTACCATTCATGATTAAACTCTTGATCTGCATAGCAATTTGTTCATAAATAGGCTTATCACTACTATTACTTATGATAATTTCCATTCTAACTTCCTCTCACCACCTTCTGATATATGCGTACTTATACGATATGTACAGTGTATATGATAGTGTCAGAAATGTCAATAAAGTAATCCTACAATTCATTAAAATATACCATATAAAGTTTTCAAAAAATCAGCGTAATCCAACCTGTCAACCGGCATAATAAGGTTATTTCTTTGTGCAAATCAGCACGATAATGATAGGATGAGCGATGATGAATTAGAACTTCTGGCTCCATGGAACGAAATTGTCAAAGCTGAAATTGAACGTCGTGCAAACGAATCAAATCAATCATATGTGAATTGTCAACGAATCATGAAAGCTTATCTCAGCCTATAATGAAAATAGGATACTGACTCCACTACTTTTTTCACTTCTCTTTTTGCCTTACAATAGTCTTAGGCAGGATTAAGTTTGATTGCACCTTGGAGGATTTGCACCCCGTTTGTCAACGTAAATGATTTGCCCTTGAGCACAGCATATTGTCGCACCTTTTATGAATAGCACGAGTAGCAAAGTCCGTATTATCTCGGGCAAATCTCCTGCCAATTCTATAGTAAAGGAGTTGTTCTGTATGAAAGACCTTCTGGAAATTTCCTGTGGACTGGATGTCCACAAAGAAAAAATTGTTGCATGTATCCTGACTGGTCCTCTGGGCAAGCCAACCCGTTCTGAAATCCGTGAGTTTTCTACATTGATTCCGGATATGATAGCATTACGGAATTGGATCGTTTCTAAAAACTGCCATCATGTAGCTATGGAAAGCACCGGTATCTATTGGATGCCGATTTATGAAATACTGGAGGATGCTTTCTCTGGTGACATTACCCTGCTTGTTGTAAATGCACGCCATATGAAAAATGTTCCTGGCAAAAAGACCGATATGCGGGATTCCGAATGGATTTCCACCTTGCTTCGCGCCGGACTTTTGAACGGAAGTTTTATTCCCGAAAAAAGGATTCGGGAATTCCGCGATCTAAATCGTTACCGTAAGAGTGTCATCCGCGATATTACGTCACAGAAGAACAGGATTGAGAAATTTTTACAAAGTTCCGGCTTCCGTCTATCATCCTTTATTTCTGATATTTTTGGCGCTTCGGGTAGAAACATCATTCTGCATTTAGTTGAACATGGGCAGATTGATAAAACTGCTTTAGATTCTTGTCTCAAAACCAAGACCAGAAACCGTATTGATGAAATTCTCATGTCCGTGAACGGAACACTGTCAGAACACCAAAAGGCATTTTTAAGGATTCTCATGACTCATTATGATTCTTTAAAGAAACATCTTGCTGAAATTGAAACGAGTCTCGAGGAAGATATGGCTCCATTTGCCCTGCAGGTTGAGCAGTTGAATAGCATCTATGGAATAAGCACAACTGCTTCCTGTGCAATTATTGCTGAAATCGGTATTGATATGAAGCCGTTTAAAACTGCGGAACACATCTGCTCATGGGCCGGTTTGTGCCCAGGTAATAACGAAAGTGCTGGAAAACGAAAAAGCACCTCTGTCACAAAAGGCAATCCTTACATAAAAAGTATGCTCTGCGAAATTGCCTGGGTGATTGCAGGGAAACGCAACACTTATCTTTCGGCATGGTACTGGAGAATCAAACAGAAAAAAGGAGCCAAAAAAGCGATTGTCGCACTTGCCCGAAAACTTCTTGTCATCATCTACACAATGTTAAAACAAGGAACTCTATTTGACGAATCCTGTTTTGAAACAAGACGTAAGCACTGTGAACAAAAACAGCTTTCTCGTTATATACGGGAATTGGAAAAACATGGTTATCATGTGGAAGCTCAAAGCTAGCCTTTCTTAAATACGATCAATCTCTCACTACAGGCAGCCAATACTGTGACTGCTTTATAGTGATGCTTTCATAATTGTTGAAAACATTTGTTGTCAAGGTTCAGTTTTTGGCTACGAGTTTTATTTTCGTAGCAAGGTGCTCTGGCTACTGAAAAGTAGTCGGGGATTTTTTCTATCATAACTAAAAATTAAGCGCTTATCATATATTCAGATTGGCAGTGAAGTAGTTGCTAAAGAATATCCAAATAGACGGGAATATGCTGTTTGTGAAGAGGTGCTTAATGATTGTCTGAAAGAAAAATACATATAGTAGAAGAGCATTAGATTAAAAAGAGAATAGCTCTCCATTATTGGAATATTTTCCAGTTTTGGAGAGCATTGTATTTGCTATATTCGCCATTTTTTCTTAGGTTCATATTTCCCACACCCATCACAGGTCTGTGGCCAGTTGATTTTCCATTCAAAATATTCATCTCTGGTAATTTCACCAAAGTTCAGTTCTTCTTTTCTGAGAACCCATTCTTTCATAAAATCATTCAGAACCCCATAATTAAACCACATACCGACAGGCGGATGAGCAGGCCAGTGATCAGAATCATGGTAACGGACAGCGGTATCCTCGCTGGAATTGCATTTTTCATCTGGATAGGTTTCTAACTGAAAGAGATTGATCGCAGCCGGGTTAAATTCATCAATCCAGAACAGGATTTCCATAAGTTCAGAAGCATCCATAATAGTAGGTTCATGCAGTGCCAGTGGATTTACGTCTAGAATCTTAGCCATTTCAGTTACCAGATCTTTACGGGGAACCCTGTAATTCGTTTCGTATTGGGCAAGGCGGTTTGCACCTTTATCGCCCCAGCCGAGGGCAGCTCCAAGTTCTGCCTGCGTCATATTCCGGAATGTCCGGATTTTTTTTATTTTATCACCGATTGTCATATCAGATTTCCAACTTTCTTTTTGATAAATCCATTTTACTACCAAAAACAAGGAATGTAAACAGAAAGATTCGCATTGAAGCGAATAAAATACTTGACATTCGCATGAAAGCGAATTAAAATGACAGTGCAATAAAGATTCGCATGAAAGCGAATGTACAGATGCGGATAAATACTTTTTGCAAATTATTGCAAAATGAGGTTGGTAAAATCCTTCTGTCAGGCTTTATTAGTGAGAGGATTTTTTGAAGAGAACAACATTTTGGTGTTTCCAGGCTGTAATAAGTGAAAGGGCATTCAAAAAAATCTCTTTTGTACCTTGAAAACTGCATGAGCTGTATAATCTGATTCCACAGATGCCATAACCCTGTAAATGATTTTACAGGCGAGCGTCGAAGATACTCCGGAAACGGCTGGTAAGTTTGCGAAGAAGCTACCAGCATTCAGAAATACTTTGATAGAGGTCAGATGTAACGCTGACAACAGATTATACGAATGGAAGCCAATACGCTGAACAGAATACAAAATGCTATAGATATCTGGATAACTGGAGAAAAGAGGAAGAAAGATAAGGTGATGTGGTTGAGAAAATTGTAGGTATAGGACGACTTATACAAAGAATATGTTGGAAAAGAGGTGAGCATCATGGTGAATCAGTCAGTAATAGATTCCAGTGTTGATCTGGAGCAGTTAAAGGACATTGAAGATTTAATTCCTGATATGGATAAAGCTATTTCTGAGAAAGTGGAAACTTTTCTGGATAAATCTGGCGATCAACCGTATGCTCACATGAATGAAGGGTATGTGGTGGTCGTGGAAATGACCGGAGAAATAGATACCACAGATGCCATTAGTGATTATCTTAGAAAAAGAACGGAGTTGATGTATTAGATGCAAGTCTTGAAAAAATATCTTGCGAAGCTACAGATGTTATGTTAATGTGAGGTCAGGGAAAATGAACGTGATACATGGTTTCTGACTTCAAATTCAATGGAATAAGTAAGTTGGGAGCGATGTAAAATGGAACAGATGCAAATGAATATGCCAGATATATACGATGCTGCATTGTATCTTCGATTATCGAAAGACGATATGGAAGAGGGCAGTGCGAAGTCAGAGAGCAATAGCATTGTAAATCAGAGAGAGTTACTTCGGAGCTTTGTAAAAAGCCAGCCGGATATTCAGATCTTTGATATATATGTGGATGATGGATACTCAGGAGGAAATTTTGACCGACCTGAGTTTAAACGAATGACAACTGACATAGAAGCTGGAAAAGTAAATTGTGTGATTGTAAAAGACTTATCCAGATTCGGAAGAGAATATATAGAAGCCGGGCGATGGATCGAAAAGACCTACCCGGCTTTAAATGTGCGTTTTATTTCAGTTACAGACCAGTTTGATAGCAAAACAGCAGACTTTTCAGAGAAGTCATTTGTAGTTCCAATCAAAAATTTTGTAAATGAAAGTTATTGCCGGGACATTTCCGGTAAAGTGCGAAGCCATCAGAAAATCAAACGTGAGAAAGGTGAATTTATTGGAGCATTTGCACCGTATGGTTACTGCAAAGATCCGGAGAATAAGAATTGTCTGGTGATAGATTCTTATGCAGCGGATATTGTAAGAAAAATATTTTCATGGAAAATTGATGGATTCAGTCTTGGAGCAATCGCAGAAAAACTGAATGTACGTTATGTGCAGTCGCCAAAAGAATATAAAAAGGCAAATGGCGAGAATTATAATTCTGGATTTCACAGCTCAGACACACCGAAATGGTCGGCAGTGCAGATTAAAAGGATTCTAACCAACGAGGTTTACATTGGAAACATGGTACAGGGCAAGCAGGAACGAATCAGCTATAAAGTAAAGCAACGCCTGGATAAGCCAGAATCAGAGTGGGTGAAAGTAGAAAATACGCATCCGGCAATCATCAGGCAGAGTGATTTTGACGTGGTGCAGAAGTTACTCCAATATGATGGCAGAGCATCGAAAACATTAGACAGTGCAAACTTTTTTTCGGGATTTGTGTTTTGTGGAGATTGCAAGACCCCGATGATACGCAGGGTAAATCAGTATAAGGGGAAGAAAAAAGCTTTTTATATCTGCCAGACAAAGAATAAAGGTGGAGATTGTACCAGACACAGTATTCCAGAAGAGGTGCTGAAAAGGATTGTATTGAAAGAGATTCAGGCATATACAGCACTTTTTATAGACTATCAGATGATTATGGAAGAACTTTGTGAGATGCAAGTCAGTTACGATCAGGTAATCGGTTATGATACACAGATTAGTAAGTTGCAGGAAGAATATAACCGTTATTACAGTCTGAAAGCATCTTTGGGTGATGACTTGAAAGAGGGACTGATCAGCAAAGCGGAGTTCGATGATTTTCGGGAAAGTTATGGAAGAAAATGTGAAGAACTGGAGCAGATGATTGAGAATCAGAAAAAGCTGGTAAAGCAAATGTTTGAGGGTGGAGTGTCTGCAACTGTTCAGTTGGAGGACTGGAAGAAATCACTGGAAATCAAAGAACTGGATCGCACATTGCTGGCACTGACCGTAGATAAAATCTATATTTATGAAAACAAGCAAATTAAAATTCACATCCGCTATCAGGATATGATTGAGAAGATGAAAGTCATAAGACGGTTTTATGCGGAACACAGGACAGAGTGCAGGAAAGAGGTGGGATAAATGGCAAGAACAGCAAAAAGATATAAGAAAAACACAGAGAAGAAGATTTCTGGTATTCCGGTATGTATGGCTGCAATTTATGCCAGATTATCCGTAGATAATGATGAAAAAAAGTCAGAATCTATTGAAACACAGGTTACGCTGATAAAAGAATTCATTCAGAAGCACAATGAAAATCCGGACAAAGAGTATGAGATTGCTGTATATGATATTTATTCTGATTTGGGAAAAACCGGAACAAATTTTGTTGAGGTAAGATAACGATACCTTTTTTGCAGAGGGTGTTATCTTACCTCTTTTTGATGTATGTTAGATAGCATAACTCTTTACGTCGGCTCCTATCTGTCTGAAATAGGAGATACTTTCGGTAGGCTTGTCGCCTGTATCAACTCTGCCGACAAAGCTATAAAAGATTTCGATTTTGCGGGTGTTCGTTTCCTTATCCAGTTCGTGGATAAGAATACGGTCAATAAATTCATGGACGTTTTCGTAGGTCAGTTCGGTAATGGCAGTGTACTTGCGTACCAGTGCGACAAACCTTTTCACGTCCGCGCTGCGCTCGGTGGCGTTGTCGATTTCCTGTGACAGCTCTGCAATCCTCCGGGTCAGCGTCTTTTTTTCTTCGTCGTAGCCGGAAGTCAGAAAAGCAAATTGTTCATCTGAAAGTTTCCCTAAAGCGTTGTCCTCGTAGAGCTTGCGGAATAAGATATTCAGCTCGCTAACCCGGCTCTGCGCCTTATCAAGCTCTTTCCGTTGCTGTGTCAGCGTCTTTTGTACTGCCTTTGCGCTGCACTCGTTGGCGGTCTGAATAAATTCCTGTTCATGCTCTTTCACATAAGACGTTACGCGCTGCAAGTCTGCAAGGACAAGTTCTTTTAATACGCTTTTGCGGATATAATGCGTAGTGCAGAGCATATCATTTCTTGCCCGGTTGCGGTAGTTGCCGCAAGTGTAGGCGTGCTTTCGCTCAAGCGTCCCGGCTCCGCGTACCGCATACATTTTGTAGCCGCAGTCCCCGCAAAAGAGCAGCCCGGAAAACAGGTCAATTTCATCAACCTTTGTCGGGCGGTGCCGGGTGGCAATCCGCTTCTGTGCAAGTTCAAAGGTTTCTTCATCAATCAAAGGCTCGTGAGTGTTGGGGAAGAAATACCGTTTTTCCTCCGGGTTCTTTTTCGTCTTTTTCGACTTATAAGATACCTTGTAGGTTTTCCCGGTTATGGTATGCCCTAAATACTCTTTCCTTGTCAGAATGTCGTACAGCGTCTTGTCCGGCCAGTTGTACCATGCGTTGAGCTGTGGGCGGGGGTGGCGTTTGCTCCCTGTCCTGCGGTAGCGCAGTTCCCCGACGGTCAATATCTCATTGTCCCGCAGCCAGTTCTGGATTTCACACATACGGTCGCCCCGTACATACATTGCAAAAATCTGTTTTACAACGTGCGCCGTTTCCGGGTCGGGTATCAGATGATTGCGGTTATCCGGGTCGATAAGGTAGCCGTAAGGGGCTTCGCCGTTGACGCGCTCGCCTTTCTGCGCCTTTGCCTGTTTGACTGCCCGGATTTTCTTTGAAGTGTCGCGGGCGTAAAACTCGTTGAACCAGTTCCGCAGAGGGGTAAACTCGTTATCTTCCCTTGCGGTGTCTACACCGTCGTTAATGGCAATGTAGCGCACTTCATATTCGGGAAAGACAATCTCTATCAGCTCCCCGGTTTTCAGATAATTACGTCCCAGACGGGAAAGGTCTTTTGTTATGACGGTCGCTACGTTCCCGGCTTCAACCTCATGCAGCATGGCTTGAAGCCCCTCACGCTCAAAGCTCACGCCGGAAAATCCGTCGTCTACGAAAAAGCGCGTGTTGAAAAAGTGGTGTTCGTCAGCGTACTTCTGTAAAATCAGCTTTTGGTTCTGTATGCTCTCGCTTTCCCCGGCTTGCATATCTTCCTGGCTCAATCTGCAATATAAAGCGGTAATCTTGTCTGTCTGTAACATTTTGTCCTCCTTTCCGACGACAGACAAGCATGGTATTTGTACTGTTTATATTATACCACATACCGCTGCCTGTGTCATGTATAAAATGTGAAGAAACGCCCTATTTCCGGGCGTTTGCGGGGTTCAGCTCCATGTCTTTGCGTATGAGCTTCTTTATCTTTTTATCCAGTGTGTCCGTCGCGTGTTCACTTGCGGACGAACATACAAGGTAAGTAACTTTCCCTATTTTATGCTCCGTTGTGGTAACGGGCGTTTGGTTTTGCGTCAAAGAAAATCCCCCTTTCTTTCGCAAATATAATACAGTCTATGAATAGCAGCAAGTCCACTATTCAATAAAACAAAGGCTTTAATCGGACGGTTATTAGCATAACCTCATGGGAATTTCACCCCGGCATGGTTCTCATGCCGCCCTACCCATTGCCTGCGACGCTCTTAACGCTCGGACTGTGGCTGTAAGGAAGTATCATTGTATATTCTGCGCTGTCGTCGCCCGCAAGCCGCTACACTTGCTTTCCGGCGCGGTGTTGGTCGCTCGGCTGTCCGGGCGGGGTAATCCCTCCCGGATAGCGTCATGGCGCACCCGCTGTATGGCTCGGCGCAAAAGGAACATATCCGATTTGCCCTATGCTGCGCCGCCGTTATCTTGCGCCGCTTTCTTTTTCAAGGTTCAAAATGGCTGTGCTGCCCGCGTCAGCAGCGGAACGGAAAAGGGGGTGAGAATGAAAGCGTCCCGCCGCTGCGGTTTATTCCTCTGTCCTAAAGGTGAGGACAGCCATCATCAGTTTTGCTTGCAGCCGTTCCCGAATGTCGTGGTCTACGCCGAAATAGACGTTCCCGCGCTCGTCGTACAGCTTCCGCATGGAGAGGCGGGCTATGTAGCCGCTGAAATGCTGCAAGACAATCTTCATAGCGTCCGGGTCGCCCTTTGTCGCTGCCACAATGACAGGATAGGGAACAAGGGCATTTTCCGGGTAGCCGGGTTCGTTACCATTCGTCCCATTCATCAGCATTTTCCTCCAGATATTTTCTTAGCAGCTCAAAAGAGCTTGTCCGCCTGTACTGTATCGTGCTTCTCGACGTATTGAACAGCTCCGCAATCTCGGTATCGTTCATTCCCTCGAAGTAATACAGCAATATGGCTTTGCGCTTTTCTTCCGGCAAAGTACGGATTGCTTCAAGAAGCAGCTTTGGCGTGATTTTCTTCCCGGCTTTCTCAAAGACGGTTTCGGCGGCTTCACGTTTGAAATATTCATCAAACGTATGAAGCTGCCGCGCTTCGTCTAAGGTCATGTCGGAAAAGGTCACTTCCTTTGCCTTGTGTCTGCGAAGTTCTCTATGGGTGTCGCAAGCTTCATTGTGCAATACCGTATTACAAAACTTCTGAAAAGCACACTGTTTGTAAAACTCCCTGCTATTAGGTTCCACATTCTCACCTCCTTTCTCGTTGGAAAGTTGGTGGTGCTTCCCCCCTTTTCGCGGGGCAATACGGCGTTTTTCAAAAACGCCGAAGATTTTTTGAAATTTCTTCAAAAATTTTTTGAACGTACAAAATGCGCCCGTCCGAAAAGCCCGGACGGGCGCATAGGCATTGTAAGCAGTATCCAGATGATTAGACAGTTCATATATATAAGCGTAGTTTCCCCCGGTGGTGGGCGGGCTTTTTTTGATAAGTCAATAACTGTCGGATTTTGTCGATATGCTTTTTGCTTCATGGCGGCTACCTCCTTTAGCCGCCGATTTCAACAGTGATACCGCGTCATTTCATTAGAAGATAAAAAGAAACGGCGGCTTTGATTTTTCAAAGCTGCTGCGGAAATCAAAGAACGACAAGCAACAGTTCTGATTTTGCTCCAATATGGTTATTAGGGGCACAAATTAAAATCAAAAAAGAGCCGATAACAGCAGTATTTCAAACTGCATATTATCGGCTCTGCGTCTGTGCGTCTGGCTCTTTTAATTAAATTATTTCTGTTGTTTTTTGGCTTTATTATATGTATTAGCTAACTGTCCACAAGCTGCTTTAATCTCTCTACCATGAGAAACTCTCATGGTAACTTCAAGTCCTGTTTGCTCTAATTGATGTTTGAACGCAACCATTTCTTGTTTTTGTGGTGCTCTAATTTTTGAATTACTCGTCGGGTTGTATTGCAGCACGTTAATCATAACATTTTTGCCCTTAAACCATTTTGCAAGTTGCCTTATATCTGAGGAACGGTCATTTATACCTGGTAAAAGCAAATACGCAAATACCACTTTTCGATTATGCCTTTGAGAATAGGACAATGCTTGCTTAACAACATCTTCAATAGCGTACATGTGCATATGAGGAATGATACAGTTTCTCGCAGCCTGTGTTGCTGCATGTAAAGATATTGTCAACTGAATTTTTAGATGTTCTTCGCGCAATTTTTTTAATTGATTAACTGGACCAACTGTTGATACGGTAATGCCGTCGGTTGGAAAGTTAAGTCCATTTCTATCTCGAAGAATATGGATTGCTGCAATCAAGTTGTCGTAATTGAATAAAGGTTCTCCCATTCCCATAAAAACGATACGATTTACTTTTTGACGTATCAATACAACCTGCTGCACAATTTCAGACGGTGTTAGATTACGAACAAAACCATTGCGTCCGGACTCACAAAAAATACAGCCAACAGAACAACCAACTTGCGTACTTACGCAAACAGTCCCACCATCTCGCCGTTTAATAAAAACCGTTTCAATATACCTGTTATCTTTCAATTCATAAACATACTTTTCAGTATCGCTACTTTTATAGACTTTTTTTGTTGATATTGATAGATTTTCTTTGTGAAATGGCTGTTTATACAATTCCGTATATAAGGCTCTTGCTTTATCCTCTCCAATTACTTCCGACATTTCTTTGTAAGTAAATCCGTATGGGTCATTCAATATTTCCGTAGGTGTACTTTTAGGTAAGTGTTTCATTTAAATATCCTTCCTTTTCAAAATTAAAAAGTTTGTTTTTCAGAGTTTTTGATTATGATTTCTAGTTTTTCAACATCAACGATATGCGTTAATTTACATTTAGGGCAGAAAAGAGGAAAATTTCTTAATACCGTATTATAAAATACTTGAACCCTCGTCTTTCCGTTACAAATTGGACATTTTATCCAATATTTTTCAAGCATAATATTTCTCCTTTTGCGCAAAAAAATGCAGGTCAATTCTCAACATGAGCATTGACCTGCATTTATACATATAATACTACAACAAAATTAAGGCATAGTTTTTATACTATGTCTATACGTCGTTAGTTTTGTTGTATAGCATACGCAAAATAAGCATGACAAAAAAGCCCATATTGAAAATGGGAAAAATCTTTTTTGATTTCAATGCTTATCGAATACGCATGCTATGTAACATAAACATTCCCCCCCTTTTATATAATATTATATACAAAAGCAGCTTGTTGTCAACATATATATATATGAATTATTTTGGCTAACTGATAGAACTACGTAGACATATCCAAGAAGAAAGGGGAACAGTAAAATGTAATAGGGTGAATAACTATGGCAAAAAGACCAGTACCACGATACGACTTTAAGGCTTTTGGGGCAGCGATAAAGGCAGCGCGTGAGGGATGCAAGGAGAGCCGCAAGAAAGTAGGCGACGAAATGTTTATCTCGCCGCGCTACCTTGCGAACATTGAGAACAAGGGGCAGCACCCAAGTTTACAGATATTCTTTGAGCTGATACAGCGTTACCATATATCCGTAGACCAATTCCTTTTAGAAACGCCGCCGGAGAAGAACACGCAGCGGCGGCAGCTTGACGCGCTTCTTGACGGTATGAGCGATACAGGCATACGGATTGTAACCGCAACGGCAAAGGAGATTTCCGAAGTCGAAAAAGAGGGCGAATAGGAATGTCCGACTTAAAACTGAACAGGATTTAGAAAGCGTTGTAATCTTTTTTGAGGTTGCAGCGTTTTTCTTTTGCGTAAGTTTGGCAAAATCGCTTTTTCTCCGTAGTAGGTGATAAGAGCCTAAAGGATAAAAACATTCGTAGCAAGCATAGGAAGCGGGTACCACTTCCGTATTTTCGCCCTCCCGCGCTGCGGCGCGTCGGTTGAAAATTGCTTGTTGGGAAGTGTCCCAAACCCTCGGAACGGAAAGGAAAGGAGCGAACACATGGACGGACGCAAAAGGACAGTGCAAATCAAATTCAGAGTGACGGAAGCGGAACGGGATTTAATACTGGAAAAAATGAAGCTCGTACCCACCCGGAACATGGCGGCGTATCTGCGGAAGATTGCCATTGACGGGTATATCATTCAGATAGACCACGCCGATATAAAGGCTATGACCGCAGAGATACAGAAAATCGGTGTCAACGTCAACCAGATAGCACGCCGCGTAAACGCGACGGGGAACGCATACCAAGAGGACATAGAGGAAATAAAGGGGGTGCTTGCGGAGATATGGCGGTTACAAAGATTAAGCCTATTAAAAGCACTCTAAGCAAAGCCCTTGACTATATCGAAAACCCGGACAAGACGGACGGGAAAATGCTTGTGTCCTCTTTCGGTTGCTCCTATGAAACGGCAGATATTGAGTTTGAATATACCCTGTCGCAAGCACTCCAAAAGGGGAACAATTTAGCCTTTCATCTGATACAGTCCTTTGAGCCGGGGGAAGTCGATTATCAGAAAGCCCATGAAATCGGAAAGCAGCTTGCCGACGCGGTAACAAAGGGGCAGCATGAGTATGTACTCACGACGCACATTGACAAAGGACACGTCCATAACCATATCATTTTTTGCGCGGTGAACTTTGTAGACCACCATAAATACAATTCCAACAAAAGGAGCTATTACGGCATACGGAACATGAGCGACAAGCTGTGCCGGGAAAATGGCTTGTCCGTTGTCGTCCCCGGCAAGGGCAGCAAGGGAAAGAGCTATGCGGAGTACCAGGCAGAAAAGACGGGTACAAGTTGGAAAGGCAAGCTGAAAACCACTGTTGACGCGCTTATCCCCCAAGTTTCCAGTTTTGAGGAATTGCTAACGCGGTTACAGGCGGCGGGCTATGAGATAAAGCCGGGGAAATATGTATCATGCCGCGCCCCCGGACAGGAACGCTTCACCCGCCTTAAAACCCTCGGCGCAGACTATACAGAGGAAGCCGTAAGGGAACGGATAGCGGGCAGACGGACAAAGGTGGCGAAAGCTCCCAGAGAGCAGCGCGGCGTGTCGCTGCTTATCGACATTGAGAACAGTATCAAGGCAGCGCAGAGTAAGGGCTATGAACAGTGGGCGAAAATCCACAATCTGAAACAGGCAGCTAAAACAATGAATTTCTTGACGGAACATAAGATTGAGCAGTACGCGGATTTAGTCAGCCGGATTGAGGAAATGGCAGCGGAAAGCGGACAGGCGGCAGACGCATTGAAGAACGCCGAAAAGCGGCTTGCGGAAATGGCGGTGCTTATCAAGAATGTTTCCACCTATCAAAAGACAAAGCCTGTCTATGACGCATACCGCAAGGCAAGGAACAGGGAGAAGTACCGCGCCGGACAGGAACAGGCAATTATCCTCCATGAAGCCGCCGTAAGGTCACTGAAAGCGGCGGGCATTGCGAAGCTCCCGAACCTCGCCGCGCTGCAATCGGAGTATGAAGCCCTCCAAGCGCAGAAAGAAGCCCTTTACGCCGACTATGGAAAATTGAAAAAGAAAGTCCGGGAATATGATATTATCAAGCAGAACATTGACAGCATTTTACAGGCAGACAGACAGCCGGAACGGGAAAAGGAAACAGAACGCGGATAAGGATAGCAAAATCCCCGCCGCTGTGCTATGATAGGGCTATCAAAAAGCAGAGGAGCGTTGAGCATGGAAAACCAGAAAATGCCGGAATATGAAACCATACGCGCCGCCGTTGCCGGGGAGAAATGGGCGGTGGAGAAAGTCGTGGATTGCTACAAGGACGAAATCGACAGGCTATCGACGGTAGCGGTCAGACAGCCAGACGGAAGCACGAAACAGGAAATCAACGAAGATATGCGCCAGTCTATCACAAAGAAGCTGATAGAAGCCCTCCCGCAGTTCCCGCTTGAAGAAATGGAAAAGGGAAATGTCAGATAGGCAAAAAAAGAACAGGGCGCGGAAGCCAGTATATGACTTCCGCGCCCTGTCTTTTTATGGGTGCTGTTTTCGTGAATGTTACGCAGTAGAACGCCATTTTCGGGGGTAAAGGTATAAAGTATCGCCTATCCGATTTTCACGCCCGGAAAGCCCTGTAAATCAAGGGATTTTCCGCACCTACTGCGTAACAGGGGTGCGTCTTTTCCTCATGCGCTCGGCAGCTTGTCTGCGGGTGATACGCTTCCGGCAGACGGGGCAGTATTTGACACTGTTAGAGGTTGACGCAAAGAACGCGCCGCACTCGGTACACTTCTTCTTGTCCCCTGTCTGGTAAAGCTCCGCATAGAGTAGCCTGTCGGCGGGAAGCACCGCAGCCCGGAACCACTTGCAGAGAAGCGAATAGGAAATGAGCTGCGGACAAACGCACTCGTCCCCGTCGTCCAGTAAGATACAGTTCCCGTTATCATAATTGCAGCACGTCCGGCGCACAAGGGCGTTGACTTTCCGGCTCTGGGGCGGCGTCAGCCGCTTAACCCCGTTCATACTTCATCAGCGGCGTAAATGGGAAGCTCTGCAAATTCCGCTTCGGTCAAAGCGTCCACTTTGGAAAGGGTGCGCTTTGCAAGCTCCCGCATATCCGCGTCCATGTAGGGCAGCGCGGCGTTGACATTCTCAATCAAAGCCCGCTTGCCGCCCTCGTTGTAAATGCTCAAAAGGTTTGTTTCTTCAACAGTCAGTCTAATCATGCTCATACCTCCATATCGTGATTTTTTGTTTTTGCCGCCGCCTTTTTCGGGGCGGTCTTTGCCTTGTCTGCTTTAAGCTGCGCCCGGATAGAGGGGCGGGGCTTCCTTATCTTCCTGTCCCGGTTCTCCCCCTTGTCAATCAGCGCATACGTCCCATGTCTGCCCTCGATTTTGGAAAAGGCAAGGGTCTTGTAGGGCAGCATGGAGAAAAGGCGGTCAGTGTCCTTTGTGGCTGCAAGCTGCATGAACGCCGGGGAAAGCTCTACCATGAAATGGGTCTTGTTGGGGCTGTTCGGCGTGTCGTGCCGCTTCATTTCCCGTACAATGCGCCGCGCTTCCGTTTCAATCAGCCCGTCCCGCAATGCGGCGATATGCGCCTTGAAATCCCCCGGCGGAAGCTGCTCCCGGCTGCGCCGTTCTTCCTGTAAGAGCGATTGCAGCGCGTCCGGGTCGTTGGGTACGGCTTCAAAGCGTTCAAACTTTCCAAGCTCATAATCGGGATTGCCGTTGAAAAACTGTCCGGCGGGTATCTCCCGTTCCCCATGCTCATAAATCAGCTTCACCGTATCGGCGGGCAGCTCCTTTTCCTTGACGCGCTCATAATGTTTAGCGTAGTCCAGTTCGTACAGATTGCCCTTGATTTTCCCGCGCTCCGTCCCCGTTAGCTCGATTGCATAGGCAAGGACGCGGTCGCTCGTCTGCTCCATGTAGAAACGCCATGTGTTGTGGGGCGCGGTGTCTTTGAGGAAAACGTCGCGCTCCCGGAAGCAATGCGTCCCGGACGGGCGGCAGAACCACAAAAGGGTCTTGTCCTCCTTGCGGGGGCTTGCCGCCGCCTTTGCGATAATCTCCTTGTCAATCTCCAAGTCGCTCTGGTAAAAGCCTGTGTTCTGCTTCATAACCGCATTGAGGGAAGCGAACAAATCCACGTTCTCAAATTTACTCTGTTTCGGCATGGGTCAGCTCCTTTCCAAATCCTGTAATTTCTGCTTTGCGTTTTTCTTCTGCGCCTTTTCCTTGTCAGCCCTAAGCTGCGCCCGGATAGAGGGCTTCTTTTCCGGCTTCGCTTCCTTGCCGCGCTCTTTGTCGGCTTTGACCGCGTTAGCCAGGTCAACAAGGGAAATTGTTTCTCCCGCCTTAACCTTTGCTTCCAGTTCGTCAACGGTAGGGGTGTTGTTGATGATACCGTCAAAGTTGTTGTCGTTCTGCTCTACGGTGTCCTCGATATGCTTCAAGGGGTTTGCCTTTTCCGGCTGCTCTGCGGCAACAGCAAACGCCCGCGTCCCGTTCCCCATAATCAGATACTTTCCGTCGTCCGACTGGTGGTGAAAGCCATATCCGGCGGCTTCTATCTGCTCCCGGCTCATGGCGGTCACATGGAAAGTCCCCCTCGGTGTCTGGATTGTTTCGCCCGTTGTCAGCTCGTCCGGGGTAAGCTGCTTCTGCTCCTGTAAAAACTCCGGCACTTGCCGGAAGCCTACGCTGTCAACGTAATGCGCGGTGTCCTGTCCGTTCTGATGAAGCACTACCACGTCCGAAACGGAAAGGCTGTGTCCCTTAAAATCTTTTGGGTGGTCGATATTGAAGCGGGTATAAATATCTTCAAGGGAAGTTTCCGGCGCAAGGGGCGCGGAATAGACAAGCTCATAGTTCGCTTTATCAACCACATTTCCCGCCGCCTGCAGGCGGTCGTAAGGCTCAAAGCGGAAGTCCCTTGTTTCGTCCCCGCCCTTTATCTGGTAAATGGAAAAGGTGTCCTTGTCCTGTCCGGTGGTCTGCGCCGTTTCCTGTGCCTTTGCGTAAAGCTGCTTTACGTCGCCCTCGGTCAGCTCGCCGCTTTTGAGCTGCCCCATAAGCTCGCGGCATTTCTCCGGCGTTCCCGTATAAAGCACGTCGCCCATTTTCGCCCGCCCGTTCTCCTGTGTCACATAGGCTTGCAAGAGGTGGCTGTTTTCCCGGCTGTCGCTGTAAGGGTTCCGGCGCACTCTGTAAATCGTTTCCGGGGTAAAGGCTTCTTTCGGGGCTGCTTCCGGCTTTTCTTTCCCGGCTGTATCTGCTTTTTTCGGGGCTTCCGGCTGTGGCGCGGCTTCTTGTCCCTCTCTGGTGGGCTGCTCCTGTCCGGCGGTCTGCTCCTTGTCCTGTGCCTTTTGCAGCTCCGCAAAATTCGCGTCTATGGAATTGATAATCTCGGCGGCTGCGCTGCGTATCGTTTCAAGGGAGCTTTTCAGCTCGGACAGCTCCCGCCCGCTGCTCCACCCGGCGACATAGCCGAAAGAATAGTCCGACGTGTCAAGCCCGTAATGTTGGCAGACGGTATAGGCGACGCTTTCCGCTTCGACTTCGCGGGTGCGGCGGTCAACGCGGGGTTGCTCGTCCTTTGGCGCGTTGAGGTCAATGTCGTGCAGCTTCGCATGGGCGATTTCGTGAATGGCGGTCTTTAAGGTCTGTAATTCGCTCATGCCCTCGTTGATAGCAATGCGCTTGTCCTCCAAGTGGTAGTAGCCATGAGAGCCGCCCTCGATATTCTCAAAGGCGATAGGAACGGGGGAAGTCTTTTCAAGGGCTGCGAAAAAGTCCTTATAGCGGTCAACGTCGCCTGTCAGTTCGTCAACGGCAATGTCCGGCAGTTCCTTTCCCTCGGTCTGGGAAACGTCAAAGACGGATACCACCTTGTAGGCGGGTATGGTGATTTCCTTTTCCTCGGTGACGGGCTTTCCGTCCTTGCCGATTATGGGCTTCTGCGTGTGCGGGTCGATTTTCTGCATTTCCTGTTTGATTTTATAGGGCGACGGGGCAATGATTTTAATTCCCTTTTGCCCTCTCATCACATTTCGCTCAAAGTTGTTCTTCCAAGCGGAAAAGCCCGCCAAAAGGGAAGCGTCCGGCTTCTGCATGGCGATAAGGACGGTGTTTCGGAAGCTGTAATTATGGAATTTTGACATGACTTTCAGATATTCCTTGTAACGCTCGCTGTCAAAGAGTTCCGTAATGCCCTGTTCCAGACGGTCGGTAATCTCTTTTAATTTCTCGGCGGGCTTCCCGGCTGTCAGCACGATAGGGATAACCGGGTGCGGCTCCTGTGGCTGCTCTGCGGCGGTTCGGGCGGTCTGCTCTGTGGCGGCTGCGTCCATAAAGGTCTTGTCCTGTCCGCCGCGTTCCGGCTGTGGGAAGCTCATAACGCGGTATTCTTTGGGTATCTCGTTTTCCGTTCCCCGATACCATTCGGTAAAGGTGTTCTGATTGTTATAGATATAGCCCTGTTCGGTAAACTGCCCCTTATCCTTGCTAACTGCGTCCCGCCCGTATTCTTCATACTTGAAATATTTCTTTGCTTCTTCGGGAAGCTCCAGCTCGTCCAGTTCGTCGATAAGATAATAACCGTAATCTTCTTCGCTGCGGACAGTGGGATAGAGCCAGTAACAGTCAAGGTTTTGTGCAAGGTTGATAAGGTCTTTCATGCTTCCGGCATACTCGCCATGTGTAACCGCCGCCGCAAATTTATCCTTGTCCCCGTCACTCTGCATTTCCAGAAGTTTTCCAAAATAATTCAGCTCGTCCATGCTTGCGCTTTGGATAACGGAAAGCGGCAAGTCAAAGGGGCAGTCCTCCGTAGAAGAATACCCGTTGATGAAAAAATCCTGCGGATTGTCTGCGGTAATGCCGACGCTTTCCATAGCCGCATGAAGCTGCTCTGTTGTGGTCGGCATGGGAAGCCACACGCCGCCCGGTTTGCCTGTTTCAAAGCGGCTGCGGCTGTCGATAAGAATTGAAAACTGCTCGTTTATGGTTTCACGCTCCTTTCTCTGTTCGGTGTCCTGTGGCGGCTCTGCTGTGGTGGGGGCTGCTTTTTCAGCGGTAGGCTGCGCCCGTTCCTCGCCCTCGATAGCATAGCCCGGTAAAAGCTGCCCGTTTACTTTGAAATGCTCTGCATACTCTGGCGGGATAGGCGGCGATACCTCGGTGAATAAATGCTGATAGGCTTTGATACGCCCATTCAGATATTTTTCCATAGCTGCCTTGTCTGCAAAGACTTTCCTTTCCTGTCCGGCGATTTTTGCCTGTCCGTAATTGTGGGGGCTGTTGGTGTAAATACTCCATGAAAGCGTCCACGAATAGGGAATGGATTTCTCTTTTTCCCTGTCATACCGGGTATTCTCGGATATGTGGTAGCGCATTTGGTAGACGCGGTTGCTGATGTGCTTCCCGTAGTCCGTAGCTTCCCACTGGTTCGCGGTATGCGTAGCTTCGGGTGTCCTCACATACTCAATGGCTTTGTCAATGGCAAGGGTCTTTCCCGCCTGTTCGTCCCATGCCGCCGCCTGTTCTTGCAAGGCTTCAAAAGCTGCCTGTTCAGCCGCCGCGTATTCTTCCCGCAATGCCTGTAACTGTTCTAAGGGCAGGGCGGTAAGCCCGGAAAGGTCAGCGGTCTGTTCCTCAAAATAAATATTTCGCTCTATCCGCATACTGTCAGCCGGGTCTAACTTGTCACGCTCAAACATGGAGTAACCTTTTTTCTTTTCCATTCATTCGCTCCTTTCTGAAATGGCGGCGCACCGCCGCGCTTTTGGGGTTCGCCCCGTACTACGGTGGGCTGTGCGTTATGCCAACAATTTTTTCATTTTTTTAGAGGGTTTGGGAAACTTCCCAACAAGCAAAATCCCCGTCCGGCGCGTCAGCGGCAGGACAGGGATTTACGGAAGTGGGTACCCGCTTCCTATGCTTGCTATTCAAGTTTTTAGTTCTTCTGTACTTCGATACGGTAGTTGACGTATTTCCCGCCAGTGTCAGCCAGAACGATAGTTCCGTCATAGGTCTTGCCTGTTTTCGGGGAATAGAGCTTCTTCACATTCACTTTGCCGGATTTAAGGAGCGCGGCGGCAATCTTCGCGGAAAAAGCGGTCTTGCGTTCCTCGAAAAAGCGGTCATTCTTCCACATGACAAAGGCACATTCTTTGTTGCTGCAATAATAGTTTTTCTTCCCCTCATGGACGGGGGAACCGCAACGGGGGCATTTGCCGACAGAGGGCTTTTCCTCCCGGAACAAATCCTTTTTCCCGTCCAGTGCTGCGGCGTGTGTCTGCACAAGCTCCCGCGCCATAGCTTCAATGCCGGACAGAAATTCGCCGGGGTCTGCGGCTCCCTTTGCTATCTGCGTCAGATTGTTTTCCCATTCTGCGGTAAGCTGCGGGGAAGTGAGCATATCCGGCAAGACTGATATAAGGGCGGCTCCGTTCTGCGTGGGGATAAGCTGCTTCCCCTTGCGCTCTGCAAAGCCGCCCTTTACCAGTTTTTCAATGACGGCGGCGCGGGTGGCGGGAGTGCCAAGCCCCCGGCGTTCCGCGTCCGGGTCGGTGTCCCCGTTCCCGGCTCGCTCCATAGCAGAGAGAAGCGACGCTTCGCTGTGGGGCTTCGGCGGCGTTGTGGTATGCTCCGTTACTTTTGCGGCGGGGTTAGGAAAGTTCTGTCCCTCGGAAAGCTCCGGCAGCGTCACGCCCTCATTTTCCCCGTCCTCTGCTTCGGGCTTATCTTTCAGCGTCGCCCGGTATCTGCGTTCAAGCTCTTTCCAACCCTCCGCAAGTACGGTCTTTCCCCTTGCGGTGAAGTCTGTCCCGGCGCATGAGAAAACCGCCGTAACCGCTTCATAAATATGCGGCTCGGCGGTGGCAAAAAGCAGACGCGCCCCCGCAAGGGTAAGGATATTCTTCTCGCTTTCCGGCAGCGCGTCCGGGTCAGCCTTTGCAAGCTCCATAGTGGGAATGATTGCGTGGTGGTCTGATACTTTTTTACTGTCTAATACCTTTACAACCTCCGGCGTGAAGTCCGCGCCCGCCATAAAGGGGAGTTTTTCGCAAAGCAGCGCGATAATGCCCGCTGCGGTGCCGCCCATGTCGTCAGTAAGAAAGCTGCTGTCCGTCCTCGGATAAGTAAGGAGCCGCTTTTCATAAAGGGATTGTGCAAGGTCAAGGGTCTGCTTCGCGGTGTAGCCGAAAATGCGGTTCGCTTCCCGCTGCAAAGAGGTAAGGTCAAAGAGCTTCGGCGGGGCTGCGGTTTTCTTCTCTCTGGTGAGGGAAACGCATACCGCCGTTTCCGCTTCGCAAGCCCCTTTCAGCGCGTCGGCTTCTGCCTTGTCGGAAATCCTCCCGCTTGCCGCTTCCGCGCCGGATAAATCAAGGCGCACATGATAATATTTTTCTTTCTGGAAATGGGAGATAGCCGCGTCCCGGTCGGTGAGCATTTTTAAGGTCGGGGTCTGGACGCGCCCCACGTTCAAGGTCTTTCCATACAGGCAGGAGAAAAGCCGGGTGGCGTTAATGCCGATAAGCCAGTCAGCCTTTGCGCGGCAGAGGGCGGACGCAAAGAGCGCGCCATAGTCCCGCCCGTCTTTGAGGGAAGCAAAGCCCGCCTTAATCGCCCCGTCCTCCATTGAAGAAATCCACAAGCGGCGCATGGGCTTCTTGCAGCCCGCCACTTCGTAGACAAAGCGGAAAATCAATTCACCCTCGCGCCCCGCGTCACACGCATTTACCACTTCGGAAACGTCGGCGCGGTGCATAAGCTCTTTAATGGTTTTGAATTGCTTCCCCTTGTCCGGGTCAACGGCGTACTGCCATTCCTCCGGCAGAATGGGTAAGCTGTCAAAACTCCATTTTTTATATTGCTCCCCGTAGGCGGCAGCTTCCGCAAGCTGTACCAAATGCCCGACGCACCATGAAATGAGGTAGCCGCCGCCCTCGATATACCCGTCCTGTTTCCCCTTAATGCCAAGCGCGGCGGCGATAGTCTGCGCCACGCTCGGCTTTTCTGCAATCACAAGTCTAAATGCCATGAAAAAATCCTCCTTTCAGCGTTCCGGCGCGGTGTGCTTCTTCTCCTGTGCCTGTTTCAGACAATAGCCGATACAGGGGGATTGCGCCTTATAAGGGCAACGCATACACGCCGGGGATTTTGGAACGGGCGGCGCACTGTCACGCCGCCCGGTGGGTCTTTGTACCATCATTTTTTCTAAAGGGTTTTCGGTAAAAAGCGTCATGCTTCCTCGTCCTCCTGTTCTTCATCAGAAAGCCCGTCCCCCTCGTCCTCGTCGTAATCGTCAAAATCGAAATCTTCAAGGTCGGTGTCGCCCTTGACGTTCTGCTTTGGCTTCATAAACTTAAAATAATAGAACGCGCCCCCGCCGCCAAGAAGTGCCACGACAAGGAAAAGCACAAGCCCGCCTGTATTGCCTTTCTCTTTGGGCTGCTCTGTTGGTTTCTCGGTTTCCGGCTCCGCTTCCTTGCCGCTGCAAGCGGTCATGTTGTCCTTGCAGACAGGGCAGCTCACATTTACCTTTCCGGCTTCGCATTTATCGGTGCAACTGCAAACGGCGGGCGGGGCTGCTTCGGTGCTTCCGTCCTCCATGAGTGCCATAAGGTCGGCTTCGTCCACTTGATTAAGGAAATGTACGGTGTCCTCGCCCTCGTCGTCCCGGTCGATAAGGATATAAAAGTAATTGCCGTTTTTGGTCGTCACTGTGATAAGCTGCTTGTTGCCGCCGAAATCGTCTACAAGGGTCGCGTTCCCGTCCGGGGTAAGGGGTTCTTCCTTTTCGGGTTCCTCATAGACAACGCCGCTGTCGTCGGTCGCGTCCTGTCCCTCCGGGGTCTGTGCAAAGGCGGTGACGGAAAAGCCGCCCGTCAGCATGAGGGCGGCGCAGAGTGCGGTCAAGGTTCTAAGGATTTTCTTATTCATTCTCGGTGTCCTCCATTTCTTCGGTGTCGTGGTCTGCGGGTTCTGCGGGGTAGCCCGGCGCGGCTTCCATGCCCGGAATACCGCCGCCGGAAAGCATAGCGGAAAGCTCATGCGGGGAAAGGCGCATGGAGCGCACAAGCTGTACGATTTGCAGGTTTTCCGCTTCGGTTTTCTGCGCTTCAAGCCCCCTTAATCTGTTCTGGTACTCGGTGATTTTCTCGCGGGTCTTTGCAATCTCTTTGTCGATACGTTCAATTTTGTTCATAGCCATCAATAAATTTCTCCTTTCTTTGCTCAAAAATATGTTAATTCCAGTTCATCAGCCCATAGCCTTTGATACAGGAGTAATTGACGGGGTAGCTCTTTATCTTGCAGGCGTCGCCGGAATTGCCCTCGACGGTATAGACGCGCTCCCCGTCCGTTCCGATAACAAGCCCCACATGGTCTGCGCTCCCGTCCCCGTCCCAGTCGAAAAAGATAGCGTCGCCGGGGGCGATATTCTCATAGCCCCTCGCGCCCCATTGCCCGCGTGACTGGAACCAGGGTACGCCCTGTGACTGGCACCCGGCAAAGCGCGGCTCGCTTTTCCCGGCTTGATTGTAGCACCATGAAACAAAACAGGCGCACCATTCCACGCGGCTGTTAAATCCGTACCAGCTCCAAAAGGGTCGCCCGCCTACGTTGCCGACTTGCCGCTTCGCAAGGTCTACAACGGCGGTGTTGCCGGGGCGTGTGCCGTTTACAAGCTGTACGCCGCTTAAATCCTCGGACGCGCCCATATCGGGGGAGCCGCCGCCGAAAATCAGCGGCTTGTTTCCGCTTGTTTCCAGATAGACGCGGTACATTTCAAGCTGCTGTGGCGTTAGAAGTTCCTCCGCAATCTCGGAAATGGGCTTGTTCGTCAGCTTCACGTTGAGGATATGGTACTCGTAGGGTACTTCCTCGCTGGTCGTTTCCCCTGTTTCCGGGTCTGTGCTTGTTTCTGTGCGGTAGCGGATTTCCGTTTCTTCCGTCAGCGTCAAAGTGTACTGCATGGCAAAGACGCGGTTTAGTTCTGCCTGTGCGCTCTGCGGGGTGTAGGTCTGTAAAAGGGCGGTGAGGTAGGACGCTAACTCATGGGGGTTATGCCCGATACTGTCAAGGTCATAGCGGTATTCGTCATAGCCGGGGTGGGTGCTTTCGATATTGTCAATCTGCTGCTGAAGCTCGTTTTCCTTTGCGGCGTAATTATTTTCCGTCGCCACAAGGTCGCTGTCCTCCGACGTGTAGGAAGTCCCAAGTATGCCGTTCATCAAGCCGGAGAACATGGAGCCGCAAGAGGAAAGCCCCGCCGATACCATGATGAATAAGAGCAGCGCGGCAACGGCGATACATACGCCCGCCGGGTGCCGCCCTACAAAAGCGATTGCCTTTTTTGTTTCCTCGGCGGTCTTTTTTGCCGCCTTGCGGGTGTTCTCTGCGGCTTTCTGCGCCGTTTTTGCGCCGCCTTTCCTTGCCGACTTTGCATACTGCCGCTTGATTTGCTGCTTCTGCATGAAGCGGGAAAGGGGATTGCCCGCAATCTGCGGATTGTCATGTAGGGATTTATGGTACTGGAAATCCACATTCGCCTTGAACGCCGCTTTCTCTGCCTTTGCCGCCGCCCGGTAGGGTTTGAGCTTGTGGCTGCGGTAGCCCTCCTTGACTTTCCGCGTCCCGTACTTTGCGCCGCGCTCTGCCAGTTCTTCGGATTTGTGCGCCCCCTCAACGCCGGAATTGTCCTTTTCAACGGAATGTATCTTGTTGTGGACGAAAATACCCGCTTCCTGTGCGGGGCGGGATAGCGGGTTATTGTGGGGCTTATTCCTTCCTATGGGCTTTTCCTGTTCCTCAAAATGTAGGCGGGTCTTGCCTTTCCCGGTGGCTTCATCAAAGGTGCGCTCCCGTACAAGTTTCTTTTCTTTGGGGATAGCCGCCTTTGCCGCGTCCAGACGGTCGGCTGCTTTGTCCGATTTTCGGATATACCTTTCAAGCTCCGGCGTTGCCCGTT
Organism: Blautia wexlerae DSM 19850; assembly: GCF_025148125.1. NCBI lineage: Bacteria > Bacillati > Bacillota > Clostridia > Lachnospirales > Lachnospiraceae > Blautia > Blautia wexlerae. Next base: position 3,791,064 of record NZ_CP102267.1, on the reverse strand, counting down.
CCTCGTCGGTAAACTGCAAGCGGGAAGATTTTTCTTTTGCTGTGGCTTCTGCCTGTGCTTTCCTCGCCGCCTTTTTGCTCGCCTTTCTGGTACGCGCCCCGTCGATACGCTCCAAGACGCGCTCGGCTGCGGCGGTGTCCTGTTCCCGTTCTGCCCCCGGCGCATGGGGAAGCGGCGGCGCGGCGGCTGTGGGCGCGGGAGCTGCGCCGCCCGGTATGGTCTGCGCTGCCTGTTCCGGCGGCTGCGGTGCTTCGGTCTTTGCAAAGTCCGCGTCCCTTATCCGCTTGCTGATACGTTTCTTTTTCCCGGTGGCGGCGTTTACCTCGACAGCCCCCTCGCGGGTCATTTTCTGCGTGACTTTCTCACGCGCTCGATACTGTTTTATTTTTCTGTCCCTCCAATCCGCGCCCTTGCAAGGGCGCAATACTCGGCGTTTATCTCAATGCCTATATAATGCCTGTCAAGCTGCCTTGCGGCTGCTCCCGTCGTGCCGCTGCCGAAAAAGGGGTCAAGCACAACGCCGCCTTTCGGACAGCCCGCCTTGATACAGGTTTCGGCAAGTTTTGGCGGGAACGCGGCGAAATGCCCGCCCTTGTAGGGTACGGTATTGATAAGCCACACGTCCCGCCTGTTCCGCATGGTCGGCATGAGGGCTTCGTCGTAGTAGCTGCCGCTTCTCGCCCGGTTAAGCCCCTGTACTTTCCCCTGTCCGGGTACTTCGTCCGCATATTTCTGTCCCGCGCTGCGCCCGGTGCGGTACCGCGCCGCCGTTGTGGGGGCTAACGGCTCGGCTATGGCGGCTGCGTCATAGAAATATTTCTTTGACTTCGTAAGCAGAAAGATATGTTCATAGCAGCGGGTAGGGCGGTCTTTCACGCTCTCCGGCATGGGGTTTTCTTTCTGCCAGATAATGTCGCTCCGTAAATACCACCCGTCAGCGCGTAGGGCAAAAGCTAAAAGCCAAGGGATACCGATTAAGTCCTTTTGTTTGCAGCCGGAAACGCGGTTGTTTTTTGCAATCTGCTGTCCGTTTCTGCCTTTCGGGTTCTTCGGGTCTGCATGGTAGCCCTTGTTCCCTGTGCCGCAGTAGGTGTCCGCGATATTCAGCCAGAGCGTACCGTCAGAACGCAGTACCCGGCGCAGCTCGCGGAAAACCTCGGTCAGCCTGTCAATGTACTGCTCCGGCGTGTCCTCCCGCCCAATCTGCATATCAAGCCCATAATCCCTAAGCGCATAGTAGGGCGGGCTTGTGACGCAACAGTGTACGCTTTCCTCTGGAAGCTCCCGCAAGGCATAGAGCGCGTCCCGGTTGATGATGGTGTCAGTTTTCAGCCCGTTCATGCTTCGCCCACTTCCTCCGGCTTCGTCGTCATTACCCGGTAAAGCTCGGTGTCTTTCGGGAAGCGGTCTACAAAGGGCAGCACCACGTTCCCGTAGAAGATAAGCCCCTCGCCCGCTTCGGTGTGGGTGACATATTTCATCTGCTGCGGGGAGATGTTGAGCTGCTTCGCAAGGATAGCCCGGTCGCCCGCCGCCTGATTGAGCATGAGGACAAAATCAGAGTTTTCAAAGATATTCTCCACTTCGCGGGAAGCAAGCAAATCCTTGACATTCTGCGTAATGGCTGTGGGTATGCCGCCCCATTTTCTGAAACGCTTCCAGATTTCAACGGAATAGGCGGCGGTCTGTTCCTCTTTCAAGAGAAGATGAAATTCGTCCATAAAATACCGGGTGGATTTCCTTTCTGCCCGGTTGACGGTGACGCGGTTCCATACCTGGTCCTGCACAATGAGCATACCTAACTTTTTGAGCTGCTTCCCAAGCTGCTTGATGTCAAAGCAGACAAGGCGGTTGTTCAGCTCCACGTTGGTACGGTGGTTGAATACGTTAAGGCTCCCGGAAACATACAGCTCCAACGCCGCCGCAATACGCGCCGCTTCCGGCTCCGGCTGCTTCAAAAGCTCGTTGTAGAGGTCGCCCAAGATAGGCATTTTCTCCGGGTCGGGGTCTGCAAGGAAAGGGCGGTACACGTTCCTAACGGCGCGGTCAATGACGGTCTTATCGACGGGCTGCAAGCCCTCCTTGCCGCCTATGACAAGCTCGCAGAGGGAGAGGATAAAGTCGGATTTCAGCGCAAGGGGGCTGTCGTCCTCGCTGTAATTGAGGTTAATATCCATAGGGTTCACATACTGGGGCTTCCCGTCAATGCCCTTGCCCGTAGGGGATAAGCGTATCACTTGCCCGTCAAGCCGCTGCACAAGAGAAAAATACTCTGCTTCCGGGTCGCAGATAATTATGTCGTCGTCGGTAATGAGGAAAGCGTTTGTCATTTCCCGTTTGGCGGCAAAGGATTTCCCGCTTCCCGGCGTACCCAAGATTAAGCCGTTGGGGTTCTTTAGCTGCTTGCGGTCGCAGAGTATCATGTTGTTACTAAGGGCGTTTAAGCCGTAGTACAAAGCCGCGCCCGTCTGGAAAAGCTCCTGTGTGATAAAGGGGATAAAGATAGCGGTGCTTGACGTGGTAAGCCCTCTTTGAATGGGGATAAGGTTCTCCCCAAGCGGTACAGAGGACATAAGCCCCGCTTCCTGTTGGTAGTCAAGGCGGGTTAAGGCGCAGTTGTTCTTCTGTGCAATGCCCGCCGCCGCGAATACGTCATTTTCCAGTTTCCGCTTCGTGTCCGCCATGTTCACCACAAGGAACGTCAAGAGGAACATTCTTTCATTCCGGCTCTGCAAGTCCTGTAAGAGATTCTTCGCTTCGCTGCCGAAAGTGGCAAGGTCGGACGGTATAATATCCATGTCATAGCCGCTGCGTACCGCTTTCTTCTGTTCCTCGATTTTCATTTTGTCAAGGTCGGTAATCTTGCGCTTGATTGTCTTTATGGCTTCGGTCTGGTCGATACTGTGGATATGCAGATTGACGATAACGCCCGTTTCCAAGTCCAGAATGTCAGATAAGATACGGTCGTTTAATTCCGGCGCAAGGATTTCAAGGAATGAAACCGCGCCGATTTTGCGCCCCATGCGGAAATAACGCCCCTCGCCAAAACGGAAAGAGGACGGGGCGATAAAGTCCTTTGTGGAAAGCCCGGACGGGGCAAGCCATGAAAAATCAAAGGCAAACTGCCCGCCCTCCGGGTGGAAAATGCCATGCAGCATTTTAAGGCGTTCATAGCCTGTCATGGGGCGGGCAGACACGCCCAAGAGCTTAAAGTTGTTGAGTACGTCCGTTTCGATACGGGCAAGGCGGGATTTCGCCGCGCCCAGACTGTCGGCTTCAATGGCAAAGGTGATATATTTTGCTTTGACAAGCCCGTTGTTGCCCTTTGCAAGCTGGTTTTTCAGCATATCCCGGTATTCTGTGCGGATAGAATTGAAAGCGTCCTCCTGTGCCGGGATATTGACCGCCTTTTCCGCTTCGCCGCGCTGCGTCCCTTGATTGATGAAAGAAAGCTGCACCGAAACGGAAGCGTCAAAGTAGTTGAGGAAGTCGCACCAGTTCTCAAAAATGGCGGTCTTGTCGTCTGCCTGTGCAAGCTGATAGTTAATATCTTCAAAGGCGACGGTCTTTGAGTATTTCCGTCCCGTAACCTTGCAGATACCGTCCGGGTACATCTGGATATAGGGGATTGTCTGCTGCGCGGTGTGGGCTTTCCCGTCGCCCTTTGCCTGTCTGATGATTTCCGCAATCTGCTTTTTCTCGGCGCGGGTGAGCTTGCGGGGCGGGTTAGGCTTTGTGCTTCCCGCCGCGCTGTTTCTTCGTGTTTCCTTTTGCAATCGCTGATACCTCCTTTTCAAGTTTTCTCTGCCGTTCTAAGACGGAATAAAAGTTGTCTGTCCTGTATGGTCGTTCTTTGGGGGCTATGAATTTTGTCCGTATGATGTTCTTCACCACCACTTCAAGGGGCTGTCCATGCTTCTCATACATGGCAAAGAGGAAACAGGGCAGCATGACGGCAATCATAGCCATAGACGCAAGGCTTGTGCCTGTGCTGTCTTTGAGCAGAAAGAAAAGCGGCAAGCCGAACAGGAGAGCCGCCGCAAAACATACAATCTGCCGTTTGGTAAGGTTGAAAGCTACTTTTGTCTTGACTTTGGATAAGTCTTTGGGTACGGGTACATACGCCAAGTGAAAACCTCCTTTCTCTGGGTTTGGTGTTGCTGTAATTTTCCATAAGGGTAATCAAGGCAAAGGTCAATCTATGCCCTTTGCCCGCCCGTATTATATGGGGGTTATCCGCGTCAAGGTCGGGTCGTATTTTCGCCGCTTCGCTCTGAAAATCTCCACCCTGCCCTTGACACGCCGCTAATGCGCGGAGAATATCGACTTCGCCAGTGCGCCGGATTTGAACAGGGAGAAACAGAGGATAACGGTATAGGCTGCAAGGGAGAATATCGCGCTGTGCAGATTGTCCGCTATTATCATGTTGTTTACCAGAACCGCGTAAATGCCGACGCATATCATAATGAGGAAGCCTTGAAAACCGATAGCGAACAGGGATTTTAGGTAGTTGTTTCCTATCTGCCCCCATTCCCGGTTCGTCATAGTTGCAAACGGGATAGGCGATACCGAACAGTAAAGGTAAATTTCTATCATGCGCCCGTAGAGGATAACGGTTATCAGTACGGACATGATTTTCATGCACAAGCTCACAAGGCTTGTTTCCATGACAAGTAAGAGCAGTTCGGGGATTTCCATAGCGTCAAGCCCGCTCTGCATGGAAGCAAGGGCGGCGGCAACATCAATCTCTGTGCTGCCGCCGATTACCCCCGCCGCGCCGGAAACAACGTGCTGCGCCATATCGAACACCGCCATAGTAATGTCAAAGGTGTGCGTCACAAGGTAGACTGCCACAAACGCCTTGAACACCCACTTGAAGAACATGGAAGTGTCAACGTCGTGCATATTGTTCTTTTCCGTTACCATGCTGATAAGCTCATAGCATAGGACGTAGGTAATGACAAGCCCCGCAATGGGTACGATTACATTTTCACTAAGGGTCTGTATCATGGAGAATATATTTGCGTTCCACCCTTGCGGGGTCTGCCCTACCTCTGCGGCGATAGTGCCGACTTTTTCGTTTACGTCCCCGAACATAGTTGACAGATTACCGTTTATGGCTCCTATGAGGATTTCCTTTATCCATTCGTTAATCGCGTCAAGTATGCTCTGCATAAGCCTTTACCCGCGCTTCTTAACCGAACAAGCCGGAAAGCAGCGGTACAAGGGTCATGCCGATAAGGGCAACGCCGCCGCCCGCCATAAGCTGCTTCATGCCCTGGCTCTTCGCGCCCGGATTGTCGTTGCCGTAGCCCTCCATGAGATTGATAACGCCCCAGATACCAAGCCCGGCTCCAAGTGCTACAACAAGGGTCTGCAAAACGTCTACTGCGCTATTGAAAAATGCCATAAATAAATCCTTTCTGCCGCGTCTGCGGCTGTCCGGCAAGCGGACAAAAGGCGGTCAGCGTATGCCGCCGCATAAAAAAACCGCCCTCTGGTAAAGGCGGCTGTCCCCGCGCTGCGTAAGTTCTGCGGCGCGGCGGTATTCAGTTGTAGGGGGGTGCGGCTCCTGCCGCTGTGTGCTGCGCCGGAAAGTAGGGGCGCGTATCATGTAGCCGATATTGATATATGTGATTGCTTCGATTCCTCCTTTCGGTGTCCCGCTGTGCTGCCGGACGGGTATTATTCAGACTTGCGGGAAGTGAATAGCTTGCATAGCAAGGTGTTCGCTTCCCGCAAGTTCACAAAGGGGTAGCTGCCGCAAGGCAGCGTAGGGGAAGTGTAGCTTCCCCTGTCCCCCCCCTCCCCGGCGGTCTGCCATGCTGTCACTGTTGAGGGATAAGCCCCCGGCGCGTGACATACTCCGTTGCAAAACGGCGGTGTTCCGCTTCCTTTTCCCGCCAATACTCCCATAATGCAGCGTCGGCGGCTTCCGCAACATTCATTAAAAACCGTTCAAGCTGCTTTTGTTTTTCCTCTGCGCTACGTTTCCTCATGGTCTGCGTCCTCCTGTAAGTCTGCTGCGTCAATCTCGTAATAGTCAAAAACCTCGTCGGGCTTGACAATGGCGGGGCGGCGTTTAAGGTGCTTTTCCATGTCAAAGGCGTTCTTCGGGTCTGCGTCGGATAGGTACTTGTATTTCGGGTGTTTCGTTATGTCGAATTTGTCCGAAAAGAACGGGCGCACCCCGCGTAGCTGCAAGATACATTTCCCTCCGTCCATGACTGCGATTTCATCTTCCGTCATAAGCTGCTTTCCCAATTTCTGATAGTTCAGCCCATGCGAAAGCTCCCGCCCCCTTGTTTCGGAAGTGTTGAAGCTGTCTATCGTTTCCTTGCCTAAAATCTCCGATATTTCTTTGAGCGTGGTTTTTTCCTTGCCGCCCAAGAAAAGCGTGGTGTCGCAGTTGCCGACTATGGTATCGGCGTTGTCCTTGTAGATTGCCTTTAGCTGTGACTGGCTCTGCAAGATGATTGACGCGGAGATTTCCCGGCTCCGTATGGTTGCGATTAGTTTCTCAAATTTGGGGATTTGCCCGATATTCGCAAATTCATCAAGTAAGCACCGTACATGGACGGGAAGCCGCCCGCCGTATTCATCATCTGCTTTGTCGCACAAGAGGTTGAATAGCTGTGTGTAGAGAATACTCACGACAAAGTTAAAGGTGTCGTCGGTGTCGCTGATAATCACGAAAAGGGCGGTCTTTCTGTCACCTATGGTGTCAAGCTCCATTTCGTCGGTTTCCATAAGCTCCCGCAGCTCCTTAATGTCGAATGGGGCTAACCTCGCGCCGCATGAGATAAGTATGCTTTTTGCGGTCTTGCCCGCCGCCAGTTTGTATTTTTTGTACTGCTTGACTGCAAAATGTTCCGGGTCTTTTTCTTCCAGACGTTCAAACATGAGGTCAACCGGGTTCTGGAAATCCTCGTCGTCCTCGCGGGCTTCCGACGCATTTATCATTTCAAGCAGCGTCGTGAAGTTCTTCTCGTCCTCTGGGGCTTCATACCAGATATAGCCGATTAGTGCGGTGTAGTAGAGCTTTTCCGCTTTCACCCAGAAATCCTCGCCGGATTTTTCCCCGTCGCCTTTGGTGTTGGCGATAATGGTATTGACTAACTTCAAAATGTCCTTTTCGCTCCGCAGATAGGCAAAGGGATTGTATTTCATGGATTTTTTGAAGTTAATCGTATTTAGCACTTTGATACGGTATTTGTACCGCTGTAACATTTTCCCGGTTTCCAAAATCAGTGTTCCTTTCGGGTCAGTGACGATATACGACGTTGGAAAATCCTTTGACGTACATTGCATGAGCGACGGTTTCACAAAGAACCGGGTCTTGCCGCTGCCGGAACCGCCGATTACAAGGATATTTTTGTTTCTTGCGTATTTCGGCTGCTTCGGGCGGCTGTTCATGGTGAGCCGTTCCGTCTGCGTTAGGGGGATATTGTTCTCAAATACCGGGTCTGTGTACGGCTTTATGTCGTCAGCCCCGCCCCAACGCGCCGAACCGTATTCTGTCCCGCGGCGGTATTTCTTCGCGTTCTTGCCTTTGGTGTAGATAATCAGCCGGACAATGACCGCCCCCGCAATGCCTAAAGCTAAGTCTGCCGGGTGGAAGCTCGGCGCGATACTGGAAAAGGCGGCGGTAAAACCGTCCCCAAGATGTAGCAGCTTTGCGCTTGCGTCCGCGCCGGGGGAGAGCCGGACAGCCGCGCCCACTTTATCAAAGAGCCAGACAAAGAGCAGATACGGGAGATTTAGGATAAGCAGCTTCTTGATTTCCGGCTTCATAGCGATACCTCCCTGTCCTTGTTCTTGACCTTTGCCCGTTCCGCGTTTCTGCCCTGTGCAGCTTCTTTGAGGGTAGAGAGCAGCTTTCGGATTGAGGGCTTTTTCTCCTGTGTCAGCTTTTTTGCGGAAAATTCCTTAAAGGCTGCGGTCAGCACGTCCGCGTCCCGCCCCTTGAAGAAAACCAGATAGCGGGGCGGGCTTTCCGTCGCGTCCTTTTTCAGCGCAAAGTCGATACCGTACTTTTTCGCCGTACTCTCAAAGGCTTTGATATTGCCCTCGGTAATCTCAATGTTGGAAACGCCCGCGTTCTGCTTCATAAGCTGCTTTAAGCTCTGCTTGCCCTGTGGCGGTTTGGAAAGCTGCTTTTTTCCCTTTGACAGTATGGCTTTCATTGCCTTTTGGAGCGTCTGGGCGGTCAGCTTCCCGGTCTTGATGTAAAGGGCTATGGTCTTTTCGTTTACTTCGTCCTGCAATTTCTCGCGTCCTCCTTTCGCTTTTCTTTATGGGGCGGCGGTCAGATACGCACCCGCAGCCCGTTCAAGTCCTCGGCTCTGATACCCACAAGATACCAGTTGTCGCCGTACTCAATCCGGGTCGGCTTCCACTTGCCCCGCACGAATACGTCAAAGCACTCGCCGCAATGCAAGCCCCCGTAGTAGCTGTTTAAGTCAAAGCGGATGTCGTAACGGTCGGTGCGCTCGTCAAATACCAATGCTCCTGTCATTTTCTGTGCCATAATAAAATCCTCCTTTTGTGGTTGTGGGTGGTTACAGGCTTTCGCCCTCGTTGCATGAATAATAGTCCGGGTCGCCGTACTGCGGCTTCTTCGGTGACAGTGCGCCGCTTGCCATGTCATGGGCGACAAGGGAAGTGTAATAATTGCCGATAGTGGACGGGGCGTTGAAAAGGGCTGCTTTCAGATATTGCTTGATGTTGCGGATTTTCGTTGTGTTCTCCCGCATACAGTCAAGCACAAAGCGGATATGCTCGCCGTCCAGTTTCATAAACTTAGATTTCACAAGCTCTGCCGGGTAGTCGTCCCCTGCAATCCGTACCCGCTTTCTGGCGGTGCATACGGTTTCAAGCATGAGGTCTACAATCTCGTCAAGCCTGTCACTGTCAAACTTCATGTCCTGTTTGAGAATGTGGTAGTCGATATTGTCCTTGATGATTTCCCGGTATATATCAACTGCGCTCTGTGCTGTCGCTTCCGTTCCTTTCCGTTCCGGCGGCGTAGCCGCTTCTCTGCAAGGAGAGGGGGTAGGGGAAAGGATAGGAATGGAATGGGTACTTTGTTCATCAGTAATTATTTTTTCTTTTTTTGGTAAGTCAGTTCTTTGTATATCTTTATTTAATTGCGTTGGATTTTCCAACGTAGGTTTTTCCAATGTTGGTTTTTCCTGCGTTGGATTATCCAATGTTGGATTTTCCAATGTAGGTAAATCCGGCGTAGGCGGCTGCGGCTGCTCGAATATCACATAGTCCGCGCCCCGCAAGCATCCTTTCTCGTCGCGCTCCCTTGAACGGACGATATACCCGGCGCGTTCAAGCTCCTTAATGGCTTCGCGGATAGCGTCTATCTTCTCCCGGTTGATAAGGGATAAGCCTTTCAAGGTGTAGTCCCAATCTTCGGGGAGTGACAGCATTTGCGACAACAGCCCCTTTGCCTTTAGGGAAAGCTCCTTGTTGCGTAGGTGGTGGTTGCTCATTACGGTGTAGCCCTTGTTCCGTTCCACTCTGAAAACTGCCATAGTTCATAGCTCCTTTGCTTTGGATTTGTTACGCAGTAGAAGCGCGGTTTCGGGGAATAAGGTATAAATCCCTTGCCGCGCCAGATACACACCCGCAAAACCGCTTGTAGCAAGGCTTTTTCTGCCCCTACTGCGTAACAAAGGGCATGAAAAAAGCGGCGTTCCTGTTCTCCCATGTAGAGAGTAAGAAACGCCGCTTCTGCGTCGTATTCAGTTTTTAGTACAATACCCTGCTTGTCCGTCGCTCGAAAAACCTTGATTTTCCAGTGTTTTCAAAAGTATCGTTATCTAACGTCAGCTTTTGACAGACCGGGATTTGAACGGATGATGAATGATGTCAGGGCAGGTAAAATAAACTGTATTCTGGTAAAGGATTTCTCACGATTTGGAAGAAATTACATTGAAACTGGTAACTATCTGGAAAAGATTCTTCCTTTTATGAAAGTGCGATTTATTTCTGTATGTGACAACTATGATTCATTTGCACCGGGTGCTAAGAATCAGGAATTATCCATGAATATCAAGAATTTGGTGAATGATGCTTATGCAAAAGACATTTCCGCAAAAGAACGGGCGGCGAAACGTATTGCACAAAAAAACGGTGAATATGTGGGATCTACAGCTCCATACGGATATTGTGTGGAAAAGATAAATGGAATTTGTAAGTTGATTGTGGAACCGGAAGCTGCAAAGATTGTCCGCAGGATTTTTGAAGAATATGCTTCGGGAGATGGCATACAGAGCATTATTGACAGGCTGTTTGAGGATAGGGTACATCGGATTTCGGACTATAACCAATATCATCATGTGTACTGTCAGGATGGAGAGAATCTTCATCAGTGGGGAAATTCTTCGATACGTGCGGTTTTAAATCGAAATAATTATTATGGTGATCTGGTTCAGAGAAAATACGAATCCAGATTTCAAAGAGGTGAAAAATGGTGTGACATACTGGACCAGAGTCAGTGGATTATTACGCCAAATGCTCATGAGCCGATTATCAGCAGAGAACTGTTTGACAAAGCACAGGTCAGGTTAAAAGTAGCACAACAGAAAGCAACAAAAACTACAGTAGGATGGGAAGAGGATGAAAGAGCATTTTACAATGTATTGTATTGTGGAGATTGTAAGCGAAAAATGTGTACACGTAGATACAGAGGCAATGTGTATTACTTTTGCAATGCTGCCTGGTATCGGGATGAAAGAAAATGTAGTCACAAATCTATTTCCGAAGAGAAGCTGCAGAAAATTGTCCGTTCAGAGCTGACCAGACAGTTTCAGTTATCTGACTTACGGAAAAAGGATATGTCTGCTATAAGCAGTGCAGTATTTCTTACCAAAATCAAAGAAATTCAAGCAGAGATCAGGAAACTGGATGCAGATATGGAAAGACGTTCAGAAAAACTGGCACAGGCATTTATGCAATATAAAGAGGGCGAACTTTCCAAAGAAGCCTATATAGAAATGAAAGATGACCGTAATAACTGGAAAGTGTTCTGTGAAGAGAGGAAGAAGTCTCTGGAGCAGACTATACGTAAACTGGAAAAACAGCAGAAAAAAGAAGCCAGATTTTTACGAAGTCTGTTGGAACTGGATGGGACAACCAGAATCAATGCGGAACTTGCGGAGAGCCTGATTGAAAGTATGTATCTATATGGTGATAACAGACTGGAAATCAACTTCGGGTTTAAGGGGGCGGTAGAATATGAGTAATCAGAAACTGATTATTGGATATTACCGTCTTTCCATGGAAGATGATTCAGAGGGAGAAAGCAACAGCATTATCAATCAGAGAAAACTGGTAAAAGATTATATTTCCAATATTCCGGAACTGGCTTCTATGCCATTTCAGGAGTTCTACGACGATGGATATTCTGGTTCTAGTATGGAGCGTCCGGCAATTAAACAGGTTTTGGAGCTTGCCAGAGAGAATAAAGTGCAGTGCATTGTGGTAAAAGATTTTTCACGTTTTGCCAGAAACTATATTGAGATGGGAACTTATCTGGAGCAGATTTTTCCATTCCTGGGAGTACGATTCATTTCTATCTCAGACCGATATGATTCTAAAGATTATAAAGGAAAGAGTTCAGACATCGAAGTACAGTTTAAAGGATTGATCGCAGACTTCTATGTGAAAGATCAGTCTGTAAAGGTAAAGGCAGCAGTCAACACCAGACGGGGAAAAGGTGAGTATTGTTGTGGTTCTGCACCTTATGGGTATCGAATCAATCCAGAAAATAAGAAAGAACTGGTGATTGTAGAGGACGAAGCGGAAGTGATTCGCAGAGTATTTGAACTGACCAATCAGCGATATTCAAAGATGGAGATTTGTCGGTTGTTTAATGAAGAGGGGGTACTGACTCCCTTGCAGTCTATGAGTAGACGACAGAAATCAGACAGCAAGAAAGCTGCATCAAGAGGACTGCAGTGGACGAGTGATATGATACGGAAGATTGTGGATGATAAAACTTATATAGGCTGTATGGTCTATGGAAAAACAAAGATTCCAGATCCCGGAACTGGGAAAGAAGTACCGGTACCGAGAAATCAGTGGAAAGTGATGGAAAATCATCACGAGCCGATTGTATCAAAAGAAGTTTTTGAAAAAGCACAGTCCCTTCAGATCAGATACACCAAGAAAAGCAAATTTGACAGGGAAACAACACTATTAGGTGGCTATGTAAAATGCGGGAATTGTCGCAGAAGCCTGACTTCAAGCAGTCCGATTCATGGTCATATTCTTTATAGCTGTGCTTACAGTAAAGGAAAAGAAGATACAGGATGTTTCGCCGGGAAAGCGGATAACAAAATGCTGGAGCATATCGTGCTGGCAGAAATAAAGGCTTACTTACGTCAGAATATCAGCCAAGAACAGATGCAGCAATCCATGAGAAAACAGCATGAGGACAGTATAGAAGCCTATAAGACGGAAAGTGCAGATTGTGAAAAGTGTCAAGAACAAATAAAAATCCAGAACCGCCAGAACTATGAGAAGTATCACGAGGGACAGATGAACCAGAACCAGTTTATGGAAGCCAAGAAGCAGTTGGAAGAAGAAAGAGAACGACTGCAGAAACGTGTACAGGAACTGGATGAGTTGATAAACGACGAGAAAGAAATCCTGATGAAAAAGAATGTTCCGGTGGAGCAAATGTTGAAGTATTTAGGCTATGAGAATCTGACACGAGAGATGCTGGAAGAATATGTGCAGGGAATATATGTGTATGATGACGGGAGAGTGGGGGTGGAGTATAAATAGCAACAAATTAGCATATAATAACAATAAAATTGTTGATAAAAAGCAATAATGATGTATAATTATATAAAGAAATGGAAAGGAGATGCAAAAAAAATGTTGTTAAACTTTAAAATGGAAAACTTTAGGTCATTTAAAGATGAGACTTTTTTTACAATGCTTTCAAGTAAACAGAAAACGCATAATGATTATGTGATAGATAAAAGTGTAAATGGTAATAAGTTAAGAGTATTACCAATGACTGTCATTTATGGAGCAAATGCATGTGGAAAATCCAACATTGTGTTGGCAATGGATATATTAAAAAAAATGGTTATGAAAGGAACCTTAAATTGCAAAGAGCTGGAATCTTATAAAAGTATGTTATCTTTTATTAGAGATACAAGTTGGTATGATCCGGTTTCTTTAGAAATTACATTTTCCACTCAAAATAATATTTATAGATACGGAATTAAGTTTACGGATATTGATGTATATAAAATTGAAGAAGAGGTTCTTTATGTTAATGATGACTTGTTCTTTTCACGAGATGATGAAAATCAAATTTATGTGGATGTAAAGAAATTAGTAAAAAAAGGTTATATTAATAAGGATGATGCGGATTTTTCTGAACGCTTGATTCACAAATTGAACCAGACATTGGATAAACAAAAGTTAGTTGTAGCAGGTGCAATTAGCAATTTGTTTGATAAAAAATATTTTGAGGATTTTAATTTATGGTTTGAAAAATTTAATGTTATTATGAATGCAAATGACATGAATTTTAGACAAAAAGACTTAAAGACGATATTTAATAAAAAACCAGATAAAGATATTCGTAGAAATATTTTCGAAAGTGCCTCAGTTAAAGAAGTTATGAATATAGCTGAGTTTGGAAATCAAAAAATTGGATTTATGGCAGAAACAGATAATGATGAATTATCTATGTGTTCAATGTATCAAGTACCATTAAGAAAAGATGAGCAACCACAAAAAAAATATGCAATATCCATGATTGTAGATTCAGAGCTGATGGAATCGAGAGGAACTATCCATTTGATTAGATTGTTACAACCGTTTATAGATGTTTTAGATAATGGCGGGGTCATTGTTTTGGATGAAATGGATGCTTCATTGCATTTTGAAATTGTTGTATCGCTGATAAGAATTTTTAACAATAAAGATATCAATAAAAATAATGCTCAGTTAATTTTCAATACGCATAATCCAATATATTTAGACGGTGAATTGCTTAGACATGATCAAATTGTAATGGTTGAAAAGCGAAGGAATGATATGGTGAGCGAGATATATTCTTTAGCAGATTACAAATTACGTCCAGAAGAAAGAATATTAAAAAATTATTTGAATGGAAAATATGGAGCATTGCCACATATGGATTTGGAAATTGCATTTAAGCACATATTGGAAAGAGAGGCGAATAATCTTGAATCGTCCAAAGAACAATAAAATACGAAGACCACAATTCCTCTGCATTGTAGGATGTGAGGGAAAAAACCAGGAAAGAATATATTTTGATAAAGTAGCAGAATTAGTGAATTGCGTTGAAGAAAGAACGCATGATTTAGTATTTGATTATGCGGAACCATATGGCGGAAATCCTAAGTGTGTGGTAGAACGAACTATTCAGAAATCTATTGGTAAGGAAAACAAAGTATCTGTTTTTGATTATGACGGAAAAAAGGATAAGTATGAAGAAGCAATAGATTTGGCAATAGAAAATAAGATTGAATTAGGATATACAAATTATTGTTTTGATTTATGGCTGATTCTTCATAAAGAAGACTATTTTGATATAGTACAAAATCAGGATGCATATGCTGATAAATTACGACAAGTTTTTGGGTTAGCAGCAGATGCAAACATAAAAAAAGAAAAAAGGGTAACGGAAATAGTCAATCAAATCGGATTATCTGATATAAAGAATGCAATTCAAAGGGGTAAAAAAATATCAGAGGATAATCAGGGTAAAGAGGCAAATAAAACGCCAAAAGAAAACAGATATTATGATAATCCAGATACGCAAATGCATGTGTTGCTACAATTTTTATTTGCGAAAGTAGGAATAAATATTGACGCATTAGGATAGAAAAGATGTAGCAATGACGTTACATCCTCCCCACCTACTTTGTGACAATTATATAACGTCCTCTATACAGAAATATGCGGTTTTAAGCCATTTTGGTGGCAAAAGAGCCGCATATTTTTTGTAGCAATGACTTGACATCCTCGGGGGCACTTTGTTTGGAGAATAGTTTTCCAAAATGAAAATGTTGTAGGTATGAGGAAAACATGTTATGGTATGTATACAATGCGTAAAGAGGAGCAGAAAAAATGAAGTACGAACATATCACAGAGGGCCGTTTCATAGATCGTCCTAATCGGTTTATTGCACATGTGGAGATCAATGGGCAGGTGGAAACGGTTCATGTAAAGAATACAGGCAGGTGCAGGGAGCTTCTGGTCCCGGGTACACAGGTTTTTCTGGAAAAGAGTAGCAATCCGGCGAGAAAGACAGCCTATGATCTAATCTGCGTAAATAAAAAGGGCAGGGGCCTGATTAATATGGATTCTCAGATTCCCAATAAAGCAGCACTGGAGTGGGTAAAGGCAGGACATCTTTTTCCGGAAAAAGTTCAGGTAACGCCGGAGAAGACCTATGGAAATTCCAGATTTGATCTTTATGTCTGTTCAGAGAAACGCAAGGCTTTTATAGAAGTAAAAGGTGTCACTCTGGAGTCGGATAATATAGCACGCTTCCCCGATGCACCGACAGAAAGAGGTGTGAAACATCTGAAGGAGCTGATCCATTGTATGCAGGAAGGATACGAAGCTTATCTGCTTCTGGTGATCCAGATGAAGGGAGTTGACAGGTTTGAGCCCAACTGGGAGACTCATCGGGAATTTGGAGAAACATTACAGGAAGCGGAAAGGGCAGGAGTGCATATTCTGGCCTATGACTGCCTGGTAGAACCTGACAGAATGGAAATTCATGATCCGGTACCTGTATGCTTTGCTTCTGACTGGAAATAAAAAAGTATTCCCGCAATCAGCAGGTCCTATTCAAAATTCCATTGCCGCAGGCAATCTGGAATGAATTTTGGCTACGTTACTGTGAACAGTAACGTGTGTTTTATACTTCAGAGCAGTAAATAATTGTAGACATGAAAGTATATGAAATGTATAATATGTATCAGAAGTTTTGTTGACAGATTTATAGGCAGATCAGTCAAAAACCTGAGATGACTATGAAAAAAGTTCCTGTAAAAGTTTTTTACGTGGAACTTTTTTTGCATCGTTTCGATGTTTATCCGAATCGGATAAGCCCTCTGTTTCAATTGAGGAAAGATGGTTCTGACATGCAGGTTATGAAACAGTAATAAATGGAAAGGAACTGGATATGAGAAAAAATCGAAAGAATGACTCCCATACCCGCAGAAAAAGAATTTGTATTGCAGCATTTCTTCTGGCAGGCAGCCTTATACCGGGAGGATGTGGAATAAAGAAAGAGAAAACATCGGACAGTGAACTGCCGGAGATTGTTATCGGAATAGATTATTTTGAACCTTACAGCTATCGGACGAGTGATGGCGAGTATAAAGGTATTGATGTGGAACTTGCAGAGGAAGCCTTTCATAGGCTGGGTTATCAGCCTGAATTTGAGAAGGTTGTCTGGGAAGATAAAGAGAAACTTTTGTCAGATGGAACAATAGACTGTCTGTGGAGCTGCTATTCCATGAATGAAAGAGAAAACAAATATCAGTGGGCAGGACCGTATATGTACAGTCGTCAGATGGTGGTTGTAAGAGCCGAGAGTGAAATCCGGACACTTCAGGATCTGAAAGGGAAGAGGATTGCAGTTCAGGCGACTACAAAAGCAGAAGATCTCTTTCTTCATAATATAGAATCAAATCTTCCGCAGGCAGAACAGGTGAACTGTTTTTCTTCGTCGAATGAGCTTTATGCTGCACTTAGAAAAAATTATGCAGATGCGATTGCGGGACATGAGGCAATGCTTGGCAGTCTGATACAGGATGGCAAGGGCGCTTACCGTATGCTGGAGGAAAGTCCTTATAAATCAGAACTTGGAATTGCTTTCAAAAAAGGAACTCACGAAGAATTGGCAGAAGAACTTACAGAAACGCTTACAGAGATGCAAAATGAAGGGATTACAGAAAAAATAGTTACAAAATACGGATTGGACGCGGATGAAACTCTGCCGGGAGGAGAAAGTAAATGAGCAGACAGATAAGAAGGCAGATACCGCAGAAACAGAAGAAAAAGAGAGTCGACAGAAATGCGTGTTTGCTTGTGTTTATTCTGATTTTTTCCGGAATACTGACTTTTCTTCTGCTGACAGCGAGAGATAATAGCAAGCTGAACAGTACTCTGGATGAGACCTTTGGTTTTGTAAAAAACCGAATTGAAAGTTATGAGATTTATAACACCAATGATCAGGTGAAAAGCCTGGTACGTCTTTTGGACAAAACAACAGAATTAAGCAGAGTCATAGAACAGGAAGGAAATCTCAGTACAGAAATGCTGGACGAATATGCCAGGGAACAGCGCCTGACAGGAATCCTTGTACTGGATCAGAATCTGAAGGTGACAGAACAGAGTGCAAAAGATGGAGATACTATGTCGCTGTGGCAGAAGCTGATCAAAAGTGATTATGTACGTGATATTGCAGAGCATCCGGAAAAGACTTATACCACTCGTCTGAGAAATAAAGGAAAGATCTATGATTTTGCGGCAGTGGCAAGACAGGATGCAGCAGGTATCCTGATCACATATGCGCAGAAGGAGGAAGTAAATGAGCTTAACGGAGATCTGACGATGGCATCGTTATTTTCTGACTTTCCTTTTGAGATGAATGGAAGTGTTGTGATCTGTGATGATGATAAGGTTGTCAGTACAAACAGACAGGAGCTGACTGCCCGCTCTATAGAAGAAGCAAAAAGTCAGTATAAAAATAAATTTGAGGTAGATGAGAATGGAATTGTCCATCTTCGTTCAGAGACAGGAAACTGGTTCGGACGTCGGGAGAAGATCAAAGACTACGATGCATATATCTTTTTCCCGGAAAGTCAGGTGTACATCACACGAAATATTATATGTGTGATTTATGTGCTACTTGCACTGCTTCTTTTCTTACTTTATCGGGTGAACAGGAGCAGAACAGAAAAGAGAAGTATCCTTCAGGACCAGAAAAGACTTCGGGTGATCAATGCACTGGGGCATGCATATGCCTCTATCTCTCTTGTGAATCTAAAAACAGAGGAAATCGAAATCCTGAAATCTTCAGGAAATATGAAGCCAGATCAGAAAGGGGATATGCTTTTCAAAGCGCATCAGGAAGAACTTATAAGGCAGGTGATTGCAGAGCCATTTCAGAAGGCATACTGGGAATTTGTCGATATAAGTACGGTGGCAAAACGTCTGGAAGAACGTGAAACGCTGAGTTTTACAGCTCGGACAGTGGATGAAAGATGGATGACAATGATCATTGTGCCACAGGGATATGATAAAGATGGGAAATTGTGTACAGTTCTGGTTGCAATCCGTGATGCGACAGAAGAAAAAGAACGTGAGATTGCGCAGGATAGGAATCTGAGAAATGCACTTGCGGCTGCAGAACATGCGAACAGGGCGAAGACTGTGTTTCTGAATAATATGTCTCATGATATCCGCACGCCGATGAATGCGGTCATTGGATTTACTGCGCTTGCGACAACACATATTGACAATAAGGAGCTTGTTCTGGATTATCTGAAAAAAATCCATATATCCGGTCAGCATCTGCTCAGCCTAATCAATGATGTGCTGGATATGAGCAGAATCGAGAACGGTTCCGTACGGATTGAATATACAGTTGTACACCTGCCGGATATCTTGCATGACTTAAATACAATTATACAGGAATCTGTACATTCTAAACAGCAGGAGCTGTATATTGATACACAGGATGTACTCCATGAAGATATCATTACCGACAAGTTGCGCCTGACGCAGGTGCTTCTGAATATCAGCAGTAATGCTGTGAAATTTACACCGGTCGGGGGTACGGTTAACATTCGTGTTTCTGAGAAACCATGCAGAAGAGACGGATGTACAACAGTGGTATTCAGTGTGAAGGATAATGGAATTGGGATGTCGCCGGAGTTCAGGGAGCAGGTGTTTGACTCATTTACAAGAGAACATACCGTTACGGAGAATGGAATAGGAGGAACCGGTCTCGGAATGGCAATCACCAAAAACATTGTGGATATGCTGGGCGGTACGATTCAGGTTGAAAGCGAAGTAGGAAGGGGAACGGAGTTTACGGTTATGCTTGAATGTGAAATATCAGGGACGACTGTGAAGGAGGAACCTGATCCGGAGCAAAGAGAGCCCCTTAAGAATGAGAAGCAGAAAATCCGGGCAGAAATCCAGAGGCGTTATGAAGGGAAGAAAGTTCTTCTTGTAGAGGATAATGAGCTGAACCGGGAGATCGCAACAGCGATCATGGAGGAAATTGGTCTGGATGTGGATTGCGTTGAGGATGGTACAGATGCTGTGAATATCATGTCATCTGCAGAAGGCAGAAAATATGATCTGATCTTCATGGATATTCAGATGCCGAAGATGGATGGATACACCGCAACCCGGGAAATCCGTACATTGAATGATCCGAAATGCGCAAATATACCAATCATTGCGATGACTGCCAATGCTTTTGAGGAAGATCGCAAAAAGGCAATCAAAGCGGGTATGAACGCTCATATTGCCAAACCAATCAGTGTAGATATAATTCTGGAAAATCTGGAGAGAATGCGCCAAAGCGTGTCTGAAAATTCAGACACGTTCTAATGCTTTTGACGAAAACAGAAAGTACTTATAATAAACCTGCTAAGAAAAGTTAAAAACTTTTCAGCAGGTTTATCTTTCCGTTCCTCTTGGTTATCGTATGTGGCAGAAAAAAGAGTCTAAACTGGAACTGGCAGTCTCCATGATCCGGCAGGTTATGCCTGAATTTCACAGCAAAGATCATGTCATCATCCTTTGTGACAGCTGGTATACTTTGCCACTTTCGTGAAAAATATCGAAACACATATAAAATCAAATGCTATAACAAAGGCCTTAAAACAGATGATTCATTAACAAGTCTATCATTTATAAAGTTGTAAACGGGTGTTTTTCATATAAACACGCTTCTTTCTGATAAATGAGTGGTCTGGGGATATTGCAGATATCCTCTTTTTTTATCATATCATATCTTTTTGTAGTCTGCATTAGCATACTTTGTGGAATCGCCATAGTTACTATAGAATAAAGTATATTGTATACAATTTGCTGATTTCATATCTTTTACAGTACAAATATCTGCACTTCATAGAATTTTAGGATGAAATCATAGAAGAAATTTATAAAATTTGCTAATAAAACTGGATAAAATGTGCATTTTATGTTACATTTAATAAGGTATATGTATTGAACTTATTTATCTGGTTTTATTAGCCCTTTTTTGAGTGCAGAGATGGAGGGAACGGATAAGAACAGATATCATAAGGATAAAATTTTATCGTGAGGAAGGTGAGCAATTGGAAAACTATACTAAGTACAAACTGAAAAGCAGTGATGAACTTGCATCAGTGCTTGACGGTAAGGACAACCTGTTTGTGATTGCCTGCAACAAATGTTTCAAAGAATTTGAAACTGTTGACGAACCGGATTGTGACGAATTCCTGAAATTCGCTGCAGATCAGGGAAAGAATGTTACAGGCAGTGCAAAATTTGATTTCTTATGCAACAAGATGCACACAGAAAGAAAATTACAGGATCTGATTCCGGAAGGTACAGAGAATGTAGTAGTAATTTCCTGTGGCCTTGGTATTCAGACCGTTGCGGATCTGGCAGGTAAGCCGGTAGTTGCTGCAAGCAACACCCTTAACTACAGAGGTCATCATGGCATGGCACTTACCAAGAAGAGCTGTGACGCATGTGCGCAGTGTTATCTGAACATTACCGGAGGTGTCTGTCCGATCGTTGACTGTTCAAAGAGTCTTGTCAATGGGCAGTGCGGTGGAGCAAAGAATGGAAAATGCGAAGTAGATCCGAATAAAGACTGTGCATGGGAGAAGATTTACCAGAGACTTGCAAAACAGGGACGTCTGGAAGAATTCTTAAACCAGCCTGTACAGGTTCGTGATTTCTCCAAAGTTAATTTCAAAGTGATCAACGACTATGTGAAGTCCATTAGAGAAGACAGACTGGACGGATATTACGGCGGTGTTCATCCGTCAGAACGCAAGGAATTCAGTGAGCATATCGCTCTGAAGAAATTCCCGGATCCGAAGACAGTTGTAATCTCCATGTCACAGCATCTGGGCGCACCGGCCAATCCGATCGTTCAGGTTGGTGACACTGTAAAAGTTGGTCAGAAGATCGGTGAAGCTGCCGGATTTATCAGTGCTCCGGTACATTCCAGCGTAAGCGGAACCGTAGTTGCTGTTGAACCGCGTATGCATGGCACACGCGGAAGCGAAGTGATGGCTGTTGTCATTGAATCGGATGGAAAAAATACTCTGCACGAATCCGTACAGCCACATGGTGAGCTTGACAATCTTACTCCGGATGAGATTATTGATATCATCCGTGAAGCCGGAATCGTTGGTATGGGCGGTGCAGGTTTCCCGACCTGTGTCAAACTTAAACCTGCCAAACCGGTAGATACCATCCTTCTCAATGGATGTGAATGTGAGCCTCTGTTAACAGCAGACCACAGAGTACTCCTTGAGTATGCAGATGACATTATTTTTGGTCTGAAAGCAGTCCTCAAGACAACAGGTGCCGAAAAAGGTATCATCGTTATCGAGGATAATAAGCCGGATGCCATTGAATTAATGCAGAAAAAAGTTGCTGACATCGGAAACATGGAAGTATTTGTTGCAAAAACCAAATACCCGCAGGGTGCTGAGAAAACTCTCATCAAGCGCGTTATGGGAAGAATTGTTCCAAGCGGCGGTCTTCCGGCAGATGTCGGCGTTGTTGTAGATAATATCAGTACAGTAAAAGCAATCTCCGATGCGATCCAGACAGGAATGCCTCTGATTGAGCGTGTTGCTACAGTAACAGGCGAGAAGATCAAGAATCCTGGAAACTTCGTTATCAAGATCGGTACAAGCGTAAGAGAGCTGATCGATTACTGCGGCGGATTTACAGATGACGATGTTCTGGTTAAGATGGGCGGACCAATGATGGGATTCCCTCTGAACACACTGGATGTACCGATGATGAAAGGCTCCAATGGTATCATTGCCGTTGAACCGGATGAGACAAAAGAACAGCCGTGTATCAAGTGCGGACGCTGTGTAGATGTCTGTCCGATGGAACTTTCACCTCTGTATTTCGTGAAATATGCGAAAGACGAGAACTGGCAGGGCATGAAAGACATGAACGTTATGGATTGTGTTGAGTGCAGATGCTGTCAGTATATCTGTTCTTCCAAGATTCCGATCATTAACAGTATCAAAGCCGGAAAAAATGCAGTAAGGGGGATGAAATAATATGTTGATTACCCAGTTAAAAGCAAAAGAAGCAATTACATCACTGACAGCCGGAAAGAAAGTTTTCATTATCAACTGTCATGGATGTAAAGAAGTTCGTTTTCCGGAAAAAGAAGCTGCCCGACTTCAGAAGGAACTTGCTGCTGAAGGAAATGTGACAGGAATCATGACAACTGATTACATCTGTAATCCGGAAAATATGGAATTACGTCTTAAGAAACATATGAGCAAGATCCAGGAAGCAGATCTGGTTCTGGTATTCTCCTGCGGTGTTGGTGTACAGACCGTTTCAGAATATCTGGAAGACAAGATGGTCTGTGCAGCCTGCGATACATACCCGGTACCTGGTTTCCAGGGCGTGACACCGTTAGAGTACAAATGTGACCAGTGCGGTGAATGCTACCTGAACCTGACAGGCGGGATCTGCCCGATCACAGCATGTTCAAAGAGCCTTGTGAACGGCCAGTGCGGTGGTTCCAAGAACGGTAAATGTGAAGTGGACAGCGAGATGGAATGTGGATGGGAACGCATCTACAGACGTCTGAAAGAGATCGGACGCCTTGACGCGCTGAAATGTCCGACACAGATTCATAACTTTGCAACAGACGATGAATTAAAATAGATTATAATGATTGGAGCAATGTACAATGAAAATGAAAGAATTATTCGACCGTGGTGAATTTGTAGTTTCTGCAGAAGTAGGACCGCCAAAAGGAATCCACGTAGATGAACTGGTAGAAGAAGCAAAAACATACCTCAAGGATGTTCATGCAGTTAACGTAACTGATAACCAGTCTTCTGTTATGCGTCTTGGATCTCTTGCAATGTGTAAAGTTCTCAAGGATGCAGGCATGAATCCGATCTTCCAGCTGGCATGCCGTGACAGAAACCGTATCGCTCTGGAGTCTGATCTTCTCAGCGCTGCAATGCTGGGTATTGACAACATCCTCTGCCTTACAGGTGACCATACAAAGATGGGTGACCACCCACAGGCAAAACCTGTATTCGACCTTGACTCCGTATCCCTTCTTCACACAGTGAAGCTTCTGGAATCCGGTGTGGATCTTGGCGGAAACGAACTGGTTGGTGAGCCGCCAAAATTCTCCAAGGGTGCTGTTGTATCTCCATGCAGCGATTCCGTTGACGCACAGCTTGCAAAAATGGAAAGAAAAGTAGCTGCAGGTGCAGAATACTTCCAGACACAGGCAGTATTTGAGCCGGAGAAATTCATCAAATTCATGGAAAAAGCAAAACAGTTCGGAAAACCTGTACAGGTTGGTATCATCATTCCGAAGTCCGCTGGAATGGCTAAATTCATGAACAACAACGTTGCCGGCATTCATGTTCCGGACGAAATGCTCGAGGAACTGAAAGCAGACAAAGAAAAGACAAAAGCAGGTATCACAGGTGTTGAGATTGCTGCACGTATTATCAAAGAGTGCAAGCCATACTGTCAGGGTGTACATATCATGGCACTTGGCTGGGAATCCAAGATCCCGGATCTGCTGAAACTGGCTGAGATCTAAGAAATTAAATATTACTCTATCTGAGTAATTCAGAGAGCTGTCTGAATTTCGGATGCAGAAATCTGCATTCGGGGCGGACAGCTCTTTTTACTTATAGACGATACTGATTTAGAAGAGATAAAATTCTTCTTCGCCAAAATCGTACATTTTTTCGAGGGAGACATGCTGATGATTATAGTAAAGTGCTATAGATCCATCATATTTATCAATTCTGGTTTTGTAAAAATTCAATTGCTTCATATACATTAGAAAATGTGACGCTCTTTGTATTTAACCATTGGTTTCTGACATCTGTATCATCTATTCCCGGCAGTCCATCTGGCAATAATGCTTTTACAGTTTTCTTTGAATTTTCTACTGCTTTTTGATAATTGACTGCAATCTTCTCTGTTGCCGCAGAATTTCCTTTTACGTAAGTTGGGATTAATTTTTTAACTTCATTAATAACCTTTTCCTTTTCAGGAACGGTAATGAGTTTCGGAGTATAGTATTTGTAATGCAACATAAACCAATACTCAATACATCCACTAGTCATTAGTAATCTTACCCGTATTCCTTGTTTTTTTCTCAATTTACGAAGTTTCTTTATAATCGTAAACCTATCATTCCATTTTGAAATATCCTTTTCTTCTACATCATAAAAAAACCATATTTCATCTGTTACATCTATGCTGTTTTTATATTTGGGTGATTTTGAAAACTTTGCTTCTGCTTCCTCAAACAGTCCTGTATCTGGTGGCCTTTTTAAAACAGCAACGTCCGAGAAAGTCTTTTTTAAATAATCAGTGTATGCCTGTTCACTTTCACCTTCGCAAAATACATAGATTAGTGGTTTGGCAGATTTTACTTTACGAGGCATTATTCCACCTCCTCAATCTCAATATCAGGAGTTGCACCATATTTACCAAGCAAATATCCCTTTCTGATATTTTCTGTAGTTCTGGTACCTAATCCACTAATACTATAAAGCTCTGATATCCCATCTTCATTGCTTTTGTCTGCAAAGTACAACTGATCCTTACGCAGGATTTCCATATTCATAAGTTCCGTGTTATGAGTCGTAAAGATAAGCTGCGCTCCTTTTGGGTTAGACTGCTTACTCTGGAATTTTGCCACAACAAAATCTACCAACATTGGATGAAGTTCTTTTTCAATTTCATCAACGATAAGAACTCCGCCTTTTTTCAGTGCTGACTCGATTGCAGGTGCAATAGACATGAGTTTTCTGGTTCCGTCTGATTCATCCGATAATTCTAACGGGTATAAAACCGCTTCTCCATTAGCATTGATACCCTGATGTTTCGATATTGCTTTAACCTCATTCATTTTTAATCTTGTTTCTGAGTTGCTCGACGTATCTGCCAGAATATGCATAAACTGAATCAAGGCTGCTTTTATACCGTCTGGTATATTCTCGGGAAAACTTAGATTGTCCTTAATTTCCTTACTGTCAATTTCAAATTGCATACTTTCAATACCGAGATCCGCAGCTTTGGCATAATCCGAAATCGCCTGCAGCATATTGGCATCATTAGAATAATCCAACAGCTGTTTAGGAATATCTGAATAATCCCTTGAAAAATAAAGCAATTCCCGAAACCACTTCATTGCAGTTGCGCAAATAGCGTCATTCATTGTACAAGCCAACGAAAAGAACAACTGATTCGATGCAACGGTTTCGCTGATTAACTTTCTCTTTGCCTTTTCTTCTGTAAAAATAAATGATTGATTTTCTCTTTTAAAAACTAACGCTTTTTGTCCCTTTGGTGCGTGGTATAAATACTCTTTATATATCTTTTCCTTCGTTGCGGCAAAGGAATACCAGTATTTAATTCCGTCTAAAGTATAGATGAATTCAAATTCTGTTGGTTCATCTTCAGAATAATCATTTAAAGCAAATGGTATTACTGGTATTTTTGCGTTTTCGTGCTGTGTTCTTTGCGCATTTTTAATGAATTGCACAGCCAGCCAAAACGCCCGAATTACATTACTTTTACCTCCACCATTTTTTCCATATATAGCAACGCTCGGTAATAAGTTCAACGAACCATATGAAATCAAGCTCTTTTTGAAGGGGCCAAGCCCCGTTGCTTCCATAGATAGCGTTGCCTCATCACGAAATGATCTATAATTCTTGAACCTGAATTCTATCAGCATAATTATCCCTCCAAATTCATTTTCTATTAGTATATACTTATTTCAAAATATATTCAAACAATATTATCAAATAATGTGATATTTTTGCTTTGATTTCAAACATAAATCGACAATCATCCGGATGATCCGATGTGATTTTCGAAAATTTATAAAACACCCGCTGCGGACAGATATGTATAATATCTTTTGTAGCGGGTATTTTATTTATACAGAGATATTTTAGAAAGCATGTCCATGGCAAGAACGATAGAACGATAACTGTCTGATATTTTACTTGCGTGAAAGAGCAGAGTATAATATAATAAAAAGAACAAATAGTTCTATAACAACAGAGAAAAAATCCATCCGCGCATCTAAAAAACGCCGGATGGACTACTCACGTACAGAGATTTCGCAGATTGTTTTAATCTGCGAAATGGGCACCGGAAACGTGCATGAGATCAAAGATTAAGAAATGATCCGACCACTGATCTGACCATTTATAGATGAGATAGAAGAAAGCGAATCCAGAATGTTCCGCTTGGTATCCATAGATGGATGGACATATTTATTCAAAGTGATATTTACATTAGAATGGCCAAGCATTTCGCTGACACTCTTGACATCAGCCCCATTGCTGATACAGTTTGTCGCAAATGTATGGCGCAGTGCGTGAAAGTGAGACTTCTTTATATATGCTTTATTCAGATAAGAATAAAACTTATACTGGTAAGTACGTGGTTCCATCGGGGAAAATTTATTCAACACATAACCCCCCTCATCCTTACAAGAGAGAAGAAGTGGAAAGAGAAATTCCGGAATCGGGATCTCACGGACAGAGCAGAGCGTTTTGGGCGGTCCTTCATACAGAATCGTTTTCTGATCCCCCTGCCCGACCTGAATTCTTTGGACAGTCCTGTTAATATGAATCGTTTTTCTCTGGAAATCGATATCTTCCCATTTTAAGGCACAGATTTCCCCGAGTCTCAGTCCCATATACAGGCATATCAGAATGCCAAGCTTGCATGAATCAAGATCTGAGAGCAGATAGCGGCATAGCTTCTGCTGGTCCGTAGCGTTTATTGTCTGCACAGGTTTGGGAACTGTCCGCAGCTTTTCTGTTTTTAAATGAATTTTCGGAGTGCCGCAGTATCGGTTTCCATAAGATAAAATCTGATTCAGTACACAGTAGATACTTTTATATAGACTGGCGGACATCTCCTTTGGCAGGGCTTTCTCTATGATTTCCAGGCTGATTTCGTCTGCTGTCAGACTGCCAAAAATATCCTGGATATGCATATCATAGATGTTGGCATATTTTCTGTAGGTGGAGTACTTGCGATTATCCTTAATATAAATAAGCCACAACTGACCGATTTCATCAAGACTCATATCAGCACTGGCGTTTAGGGGAGCTGTC
Source organism: Blautia wexlerae DSM 19850 (assembly GCF_025148125.1). Lineage (NCBI taxonomy): Bacteria > Bacillati > Bacillota > Clostridia > Lachnospirales > Lachnospiraceae > Blautia > Blautia wexlerae. The sequence continues at coordinate 3,763,636 of NZ_CP102267.1, read as the reverse complement.
TGCTCTTTTTGGGAGAGCAGAGTAATCTCAGATTCTTTCTTGCTGTTAAAGAGTTTCTGTTTTACTTCATTATAAGAAGGGGCATATACGGAACGATATTTTTTGCTTCCATTTATATGGATCAGATATCGGCCTTCCCATCTGCCGTCACTTCTTTTTCGTATGTTTTCTCCTCGTCTTGCCAAAATAAAAAACTCCTTTCTAGGGCTCCTGACCACGATTCTGACCCGTAATGGAGATACTTTCCAGCAGTCAGATTGATTTTCTTACAAAAAGCACTAAATAAATTGGTCAGTTTATGTTATAATGAACTAAATAAATCGCCATTTATTGACAAAATGACTTATTCAGCATATTATATTAGCAGTGATTTGATAAGAAATTTAATAAAATTGGGGAGGTTGGCGCGTATGTGCCCATTTCGCAGATTAAAACAATCTGCGAAATCTGAATTCCTCTTTTTGTGTACTTTGGAGGAATACCGAAATGAGCATACATCTTTTCAAACACAATCAGGAAGCATATAACTCAGTTACCGCCATGCTTGAGCGGGAGAAAATGGCAGCAGTCATCCACCCTACAGGCACAGGGAAATCCCTGATCGCATTTAAGCTGGCAGAGGAACATCCATCAGAGAAATTCCTATGGCTTTCACCAAGTGAATATATCTATCAGACACAGCTGGAGAACCTCGGAATGGAATTCGATAACATCCAATTCATGTCCTACAGCCGTCTGATGAAGAACGAAGACAGCATTGAAACCCTGCATCCGGATTACATCATCCTGGATGAATTTCATCGCTGTGGTGCCGCAGAATGGGGCAAAAGCGTCAGGAAGCTTCTGAACGCCTGTCCAAATGCGAAGAGACTCGGGCTGTCTGCGACCAATATCCGCTATCTGGACAACCAGAGAAATATGGCAGAGGAGATTTTTGATGGAAAGATCGCATCCGAGATGACACTCGGAGAAGCTATCGTCCGGGGAATACTCCCGGAACCGAAATATGTGATAGCCATGTATTCATATAAGAAAGAACTGGATCAGTTAAAGAAAAGAATCCAGGCGTTATCGAATCAGGGCCTCATCACAGAGAACCAGAAACTGCTTGAGCAGCTGCGCCGCGCACTGGAACAGGCAGAGGGGCTGGACATTGTGTTTGAGAAGCACATGGAAAAGAAAAATGGAAAATATATCGTCTTTTGTTCCGGTAAAGAACATATGGACGAAATGAAAGGGCAGGTCAGTACGTGGTTTCGCCGGGTAGACCGTGAGCCGCGGATCTATACAGCGTTTTATAACGATACTGCTACAGACAGAGAATTCAGGGAATTTAAGAAGGATAACAGTGCACATCTGAAGCTTCTTTTCTGCATTGATATGCTCAATGAAGGGGTTCATGTGGATGATGTGGACGGTGTGATTCTTCTGCGTCCGACGGTGTCGCCGATCATTTATCTTCAGCAGATCGGGCGTGCATTGTCAGCGGGCAGCGGGAAGACACCGGTTATTTTTGACCTGGTTAATAATTTTGACAGCCTTTCTTGTATTGACTGTCTGAAGAAAGAAATGGAAGAAGCATTTGTGCTGTTTCCGACGACGTATGGGAAGGGGTTCCGCTTTAGTGAGCGTTTCCACATTACGGATGAGACGAAGGACTGCAGGATGCTTTTCCAGAAACTGCAGACGAATTTAAGTTCCGCCTGGGAAACCTATTATATTGCCGCAAGGCAGTATTACCGGGAGAAAGGGAATCTGAAAGTTCCGAAGAGTTATCTGACGCAGACAGGGCTTACGCTTGGAAGCTGGATTCAGACGCAGCGCAGGGTCCGTGCGGGTTCGGTGAACGGGAATCTGAGTGAGGAGAAGGTCAGGAAGCTGGATGAGATCGGGATGGTCTGGGACAGTAAGGACCAGAGCTGGAATGAGGCGTTGAGAGAATTGCAGGCTTATTTTGAGGAGCATGGGAATCTGGATGTTAAGGCTAGATATGTGACGGAGAATGGGTTCAGGCTTGGGAGATGGGTCTGTAATTTGAGGACGAAGGTGAAGAATAAGGGACTGGATCAGGCGCTGACGAAGGAACAGCAGGGAGAGTTAGAGAAGTTAGGGATGATTTGGGACCGGAATGGGGAGAAATGGGAAGAGTACTTCCGGGAGGCACAAAGGTATTATCTGGAGCATGGGGAGTTGGAGGTTCCGGTGAAGTATGTGACGGAGAATGGGGTGCCGCTGGGAAGATGGCTCGCGGAGATTGGGAGCCAGTTTGGTGAGAAAAATGCATGTCGGAGTTCATTGGAAGAGAGACAGTTGGAACGGCTTAGGGAGATTGGTTTTAAGACGGAGAAGAAGACTGTCAGACAGTGGAATGAGAAGTATTCGCTGGCGAAAGATTACTATGAGGAATATGGGAATCTGAATGTGCCGGTTTCGTATAGTGTGAATGGAGTGAAGCTGGGGAGGTGGATCTCGAATATACGGGCGAAGAGGAAACATCCTGAGGGGAGCGGGATGGTGTTGGATGAACATAGGATTAGGCAGTTGGACAGCATTGGGATGGACTGGAAATAAAAAGGACAAATAAAAAGAAAAATATGGAGAAATACAAATGAGTAACAGTATGACAAAGATGAAGAAAAAACTGGAACACTGGGAAATCGTATCCCTGTTATTGATGGTATATGACTTTACAGCGATTCTGGTGTCATATTTTGCAGCACTGTGGATTCGGTTTGACTGTAAATTTGGCGGAATCCAGAAAGACTATCTGCAGACATATTTTCACACAGCATGGATTTATGCAATATTCTGCGTAGTGGTATTCTGGTTTCTGCGTCTTTATAAGAGTATCTGGCGTTTCGCAAGTTATGCAGAACTGATCCGTGTGATTATGGGAACGGTATTTACAGGAGTCGTTCATTTAATTGTAGTGAATGCATGTATACACAGAATGCCGATTTCCTATTATGCGTTCGGTATTATCATTCAGTTCTGTCTGACACTGGGAATCCGGTTTGCATACCGCTTTATCCTGCTGATTAGGGGAAAGAGAAATACAGACGCAGCATATGAGAAGAGAGTCATGCTGATCGGCGCAGGAAGTGCAGGTCAGATGATCTTTCGCGATATTAAACATGCCAAAGAGACAAGTGAGAGAGTTTACTGCTTCATTGATGATAATCCAAATAAATGGGGCAGATACATAGATGATGTTCCGGTATTCGGCGGTAGAGAGAATATCATGGAAGCGGTAGCGAAGTTTGGAATTGAGAAAATTTATGTCGCCATTCCAAGCGCAAAACCGGAGGATAAAAGAGAAATCCTCAGAATCTGCAATGAGACAGGTTGCGAACTGATGAACCTTCCGGGAATGTATCAGCTTTATACCGGTGAAGTATCCGTAAGCAAGATGAAACCTGTTCAGATTGAAGACTTGCTTGGAAGAGATCCGATTAAGACGGATATGGATGAAGTATTCCGGTATATCACAGGAAAAGTGGTTCTGGTTACAGGTGTTGGTTCTATCGGATCTGAGCTTGCAAGACAGATCGCGGCACACAATCCGAAACATCTGATTTTGTTCGATATTTATGAAAACAACGCGTATGACATTCAGCAGGAATTACGGAAGAAATATCCGGATCTGAAACTGGATACGATTATTGGATCCGTTCGTGACAGCAGAAAGATATTCAAAGTATTCGATGAATACAGACCGGAGATCGTATATCACGCAGCGGCGCATAAGCATGTACCTCTTATGGAAGACAGTCCATGTGAAGCAATTAAAAATAATGCGATGGGAACTTATAAGACTGCATATGCAGCGATGGCACATGGATGTAAGAGATTTGTGCTGATCAGCACAGATAAAGCGGTAAACCCAACCAACATTATGGGAGCATCCAAGCGTTTGTGTGAAATGATCATTCAGGCTTTTGACTATAAGATTAAAGAAGGAAAAGCGAATGAGATTCCGCAGCTCTTCACTCATGGTATGGATGACGTGATCGTGGATCCGAAAGTGGCAGAAGGATTAAAGAACGCCCAGACGGAATTCGTGGCAGTCCGGTTTGGAAATGTGTTAGGAAGTAACGGATCGGTTATTCCGCTCTTTAAGAAACAGATTGAGGCAGGTGGACCGGTTACGGTTACACATCCAGATATTATCAGGTATTTTATGACGATTCCGGAGGCGGTGAGTCTGGTGCTGCTGGCAGGAACCTATGCGAAGGGCGGAGAGATATTCGTGCTGGATATGGGCGAGCCGGTGAAGATTGATACGTTGGCTAGGAATCTGATCAGGTTGTCGGGGTATAAGCCGGATGTGGATATTAAGATTGTTTATAGCGGATTGAGACCTGGAGAGAAGCTGTATGAGGAGAAACTGATGGCGGAGGAAGGGTTGAAGAAGACGAAGAATGATCTGATACATATTGGGTGCCCGATTCCGTTTGATGTGGAGGAGTTTTTGGAAGAACTGGATGGGTTGCTGGAGGCGGCTTATAAGAATAAGGATGATGTGAAGGAGAGAGTACAGAAGGTTGTGGCTACGTATCATCCGGCGTAAAAGAAAAATGATAGGGAATGTTTATGAAAAGAAAACTTTTAATAATCGGTGCGGGCGGTCATGGACAGGTTGTTTCAGAAGTCACAGAGGATTGTGGATATACGATAATAGTGAGAAAGCTATTGAAAGAATTTCTGATTTAGAAAATTTTAAAGAAGAATATGCAGATGCCTTTATAGGTATTGGCAATAACAAATTAAGAGAACAGTTATTAGAAAAATCAAAGAGATAGGATTTACTATACCTGTTCTGATACATCCATCCGCTTATGTTAGTAGAACTTGCGAAATACAGGAAGGAGTTATTATTGAGCCTAAAGCAATTGTGAATGTACATTCAACCATTATGGCAGGGGGCATTATAAGCGTTTGTTTTTAGTAGAGGGCTATTTGAAACAGACGATGTGATAGGCAACACTATCGGATGTTTGATAGGGGCATAATTGCTTTGTTGAGGAGTGCAAAAGAAAAATGAAACTATTAATAGTTGGAGCTGGAGGCTATGGTCTATTGGTTAGAGAAATGGCAGAAGCTCAAGGATATAAAGTTGATTTTCTAGATGACAACAGCCCACTTGCAGTGGGGAAGGTTGAGAATCTTGAGAAAATTGAGGGAGAGTACGATGGCTCAATTGTGGCTATTGGTAATCCAGAAATCAAACAGAAGATATTAAGAAGAATGAAGAACTTGGTTACGCTTATTCACCCCACGGCTTGTGTTAGTGTGAGTGCTGTTATTGGCACTGGTTGTGTGATTGAAGCGAATACAGTTGTTAACTCAAATGCTGTTGTTAATGATGGTAGCTTCATTTGTGCCGGTGCTGTTGTTAACCATAATGCAGTTGTCGGTAAGTTTTGTCAGATTGATTGTAACGCCGTTGTGGCAGTGGGAGCTAAAGTACCAGAAAGTACAAAAGTTCAGAGCTGCACAGTATTTAAATAGATTAGATGAAAAAAGAAATAGTTTAGTAAAGTTTCTTTTAAGGAGAGTTTAAGGATTATGAGCTGGAAAAAAGTTGTTGGAATTGTTGCAGCGACACTTGGAACCGCATTTGTAACTACAGCTGTTGTGGCTAAAGTAAAAAAAGATAATAGTCAGTATAAAAATGAGCCAGATCAGAAGAATCCAATGGAGGGCAAAAAGGTAATCTTTGTTGAGGATGAAAATGATAAAGAAAATGCCGATGGTATGAGGGGGCATCTTGAAGCAGTGGGTGTAACTGGTCATAAGGCGGGTGTATATGAAAAGTATGTTAAGAGAGGAATTGATGTAGTTCTATCTTTTGGCGGACTTGTAGTTCTGAGTCCATTATTATTAGGAATTTCAATAGCTATCAAAATTGATGATCCAGGTCCTGTTCTGTTCACACAGAAGCGAGTGGGAGAAAACAAGAGATATTTCAAATTGCATAAGTTTAGAAGTATGAAAATGTGCACACCACACGATAAGCCAACACATATGTTGGAAAATCCGGAACAGTACATAACAAAGGTTGGCAAGTTTATCAGAGCACACAGTTTAGATGAGCTTCCTCAAATTTGGGATATCTTCATTGGTAATATGTCTGTGATTGGTCCGCGTCCAGGTCTTTGGAATCAGGACTTTCTGACAGCTGAGAGAGATAAATATGGCGCTAATGACATCAAACCAGGTCTGACCGGATGGGCACAGATTAATGGACGTGATGAAATTGAGATTCCGGTGAAGGCTAAACTTGATGGCGAGTACGCTCAGAAGATGGGTCCCCTTATGGATGCTAAGGTATTCTTAGGAAGTTTACATGTTTTCGGTGGCGATAATTCTGTTGTCGAAGGAGGAACTGGCGAGATGAAAAAGCAGACTGTTGGTCGTCACTATACAGACGGAATGACTTCTGAAGAGTTGATTGGCCACATTGGCTTTGGTGAGCCAGTTGAAGTAGATATAGAAACTGAGAAGAAAGTTCTTATTACAGGCGCAGGTTCTTATATTGGAGAAGCATTCCAAACTTATGCAACAGAGCATTATCCAGCACTCAAAGTAGATGCGGTAGATATGATTGATGGATCGTGGAGAGAGAAGAATTTTTCATCCTACGATATTATCTATCATGTTGCTGGAATCGCTCATGCAGATGTTGGAAACGTGGATGAGGCCACAAAAGCAAAATACTACGCAGTTAATACTGATCTTGCAGTAGAAGTTTGTGAAAAGGCAAAAGCTGAAGGAGTGAAAAATTTCGTATTCATGTCATCTATGATTGTATATGGAGATTCTGCTCCTTATGGTAAGAGCAAGGTTGTAGATGAACACACTGTTCCTTTTGCTGCAAATTTCTATGGTGATTCTAAACTACAAGCAGATGCAGCGGTACGAGAATTAGCAGATGATTCGTTCCATGTTTTTGTTTTGAGACCACCTATGATTTACGGAAAGGGCAGCAAAGGTAATTATCCTACTTTAGCCAAGTTTGCAAAGAAACTTCCTGTATTTCCAAATGTAGATAATGAACGTAGCATGCTTCATATAGATAATCTATGTGAGTTTCTTTGCCAGATTATGATGGTTAAGGAAGTTAAGGAGAATGCAATTGTTCTTATTCCACAGAATGGTGAGTGGACTAAAACCAGTGAGATGGTTAAAGAGATCGGTGAAGTAACCGGTAAAAAGGTTAGATTGATTGGTGGAATTATGAAGCCAGCTGTCTTACTTGGCGGCAAGGTGCCTGGTAAGATCGGTGGGCTCGTTAATAAAGCATTCGGAAATTCTACTTATGCTCATGAAATGAGTATTTATGAAGGCATTGTTTATCAGACCACATCCTTAAAAGAAAGCATACAGAAAACAGAAGGAAATATGAAAATGAAAAACAAGAAAATTGCAATTGTCTCATCACAGTATTTTTGGCTGCCGGAAGAAGCAGGTCCATCACGTTTTTATTCAATAGCTAGAACTTTTAAAGATAATGGTTATGATGTAGATGTTTATACTAGTAGCTATGAGCATCATGAGAAAAAACAGAGAGATAAATCAATTAGTACAGATTTGAATGTAATTTATATAGATTGCATATCTTACAAGAAAAATATTGATCCTCGCAGAGAAGTCAGCAATATTATGTTTTCTGCAAAAGTTTCGAAAGAATTGGAGAAAAGAATACTGGATTATGAAGCCGTTTATTGTTCGATTCCACCTAATAATATTGGAAAGACTGTGGGAGCAATTTGCAAAAAACATAATGTACCGTTTATAGTTGACATTGAAGACCTTTGGCCTGAAGCTATGTCAACGTTATTCAGCAAGCCGTTCCAAATACTAACGAAGCCATATTATTTCGATGCTGAAAAAACATATGCATACGCTAATGGAGTTGTTGGTACATCTGAAGAGTATACATCTAGAGCTTGGAAAAATAATGTAAGATCAATTCCTAATAGAACAGTATATGTTGGTACCGATATTAATGCTTTTGATGAAGAAGTTGCCAACAATATTACTAAAGTTATTAAGCCAGAAAATGAGTTTTGGGTCATATATACAGGTTCAATTGGTCATAGTTATGCAATTGATAATGTCGTTAGAGCTGCAAGTCAGATAAAAGATAATGAGAGAATTAAATTTAAAATCCTAGGTGATGGTCCGTTGAGAGTAGAATGCGAAGAATTAGCTAAAAAATTGAATTGCAATAATATTGAGTTCCTTGGATATGTCACACATCCTGCCATGGCTGCGTATTTAAGTAAATCTGATGTTACTATTAATTCGTTTGCTAAAGGTGTTGCTCAAAGTATTGTAAACAAGGTTGGCGATTATCTTGCAGCAGGAAAACCAATGATTAATACATTAGAGAATAAAGAGTGCTGTACATTAATAAATGATAATGTTGTTGGAATAAATGTTCCGGCTGAGATCCCAAATGAATTGGCAAACGCTATTAATAAGATGTTCTCGTCCGAAGAAATGCGCGTATCATACGGAAATAATGCACGACTGCTAGCGGAAATGAAGTTTGATAGAAAAACTTCGTATATGGAGATAATTGACTTGATTTCATCTTTGAAAAAATAATTGATGATAGAGTTGATGTTCTAGAATAGGAGCGAACATATTTATGAACAAATCAATATTAGGTCCAGATCCTAAGATAAGTATCATTATTCCTGTGTATAATGTCGAGCAGTATTTAGGAAGATGTATGGAATCAGTCTTAAATCAAACATACAAGAACATAGAAGTTATATTAATTGATGACGGTTCTAAAGACAGATCTTCAAGCATGTGCGATGAATGGAAAGCAAAGGATGATAGAGTTGTTGTTATACATCAAAAGAACGCAGGTGCGGGTGCTGCAAGAAATGCTGGATTGGCAATTGCAAATGGTGAATTGATTGGATTCGTTGATAGCGATGATTGGATTCAGTTAAATATGTATGAAACATTAATTAACGCAATCAAGAAATATCCAGAAGCTGATATCGCTGAATGTAAAACAACTCGAACAGATGGAAGAAAGGAAATTCCTACCGACGGAGAAAAGAATGTATCAGTCTATTTGCAATCGCAAACACAAACGCTTGAAAATTTTTTTAGAATACATGGCGGGGAAAGTAATTATGGTATTTATACTAAGCTAATTAAAAGAAAAGTTCTAGATCAATTTAAATTTGTTGAAGGTACGATTTCTGAAGATGTGATGGCGTCGTATTATTTTTATACTCATTGCGAGAAAGTCGTGAAAATTGATAAGAAATTATATAATTATTTTCAGAACCAGGAAGGTGTAACAAGAAAAAGCGTATCTAAGAGAGACTTAGAGTACATTGATGCCTTTGAGAGAATTCATAAAGATGTAAAAAAGAAATGGCCTGAACTTGCAGAGTATTCACAGATAAATTATGCAAGAGCAAATTTTACAATATTAGGAAAAATGAAACTATGCGGATATGACAAGGCAGACGTGAATCTTACTTGTGAGTTTGCCAAAATGAAAAAAATAGTGCGTCAAAATTTTAAGAAGTTATTGTTTTGGAAAATGTCAGTTAGCAGAAAGATTCTCCTAATATGGGTATGCATATGATCGGAGATTACCTATGAAAAAAATTCTAGTTATTGGAATGACTAGTACGCCAGGTGGTGTAGAGTCTTTTCTTATAAATTACTGTTTAAACAAGAATATGACAGGTATACAATTTGATTTTTTATGCCCGTCAGAAAATAAGATTGCTTATTCGGAAGAGATTGAAAAACAGGGAAATGTGTACTATGTTGTTCCTAAAAGTAAAAATATGTTTTTACATAAAAAACAACTAAAAGATTTTTTCAAGACGTATTCTAAAGAATACGTAGCAGTTTGGGCAAATTTAAATTCATTGATGAATGTGGATTTCTTAAAAATTGCTAGAAAATCTGGGATTAAACATATTATTGTTCACAGCCACAATTCAAGTAATATGGGTGGATTATTACAGAAAATATTACACACGAAGAATAAGTATTTTATTGGTAAAATAGCTACAGAGTTTTGGGCATGTTCTAGCGGTGCGGCAAAATGGTTCTATCCAAATAAGCTCCCATCTACAGTTATAAACAATGCTATAAATGTTGACAAGTATGAATTTGATCAATTAAAGCGCGAAAATATTCGTAAAGAATATGATTTAGACGGATGCAAAGTAATAGGTCATATAGGAAGGCTGCATTTTCAAAAAAATCAAAGTCAATTGTTGGTAATTATGTATCAGTTAATTCAAAAGGATGAATCATATAGATTGGTTTTAATTGGTTCCGGTCCTGATAAGGAGATGCTTGTTAGAGAGATTTCTCAAATGGGATTAGAAAAGTATGTAATCTTTGCAGGAGAGCAAAAAGATATTGGCGGTTGGCTGAGTGCATTTGATGTGTTTGTTTTTCCTTCAAGATTTGAGGGGCTAAGTATTGTTGGATTAGAAGCTCAAGCAAATGGAATTCCTATTATTGCGTCTACAAATGCAATTAATGATGAAGGACTTATTAATTCAAATGTTATAAGAATTAGTTTAGATAACTCTGTAGAGGAGTGGTGTCATGCAATTGAACAGTCAATTGGAGAAGTGAGATGTGAACACTCTATTATAAAGGAAAGGTTTAGAGCCAAATGTTTTGATATTGATGTAGAGGTTGGAAAAATGTCAAAGTATTTTAATGCATTAGAATGATAAAAAATTGTATATTAGAAAAATGAAGAGGGGATTTTTATGGGAAAAGACAAGATAAGTATTATTATGCCTGCTTACAAAGTGGAAGATACTATAGCACGTTGCATACAATCAATAATTAATCAAACATATTCAAATCTGGAAATAATATTAGTAGAAGATGGTTCTCCGGATAGGTGCCCTGAAATATGCGATGAATATATGAGAAATGATGCAAGAATCAAAGTTATTCACCAGAAGAATGGAGGATTATCTAAGGCAAGAAATGTTGGATTATCTAATGCAACTGGTGATTGGATTCTTTTTGTTGATAGTGATGATTATATTGATTATGAATTATGTGAAAAAGTACATGATTGTGCAGTGAAAAACAAAGCGGATATTGTTATGTTTGGGTTTACTAAGTTTAAAGACGGTGAACAGATTAAATGTAGTGTTGTGGAAAGTGTATCTCGTCTGTTAAACAAAGATGAGGCCATGGGGCTTTTATCCGACCCTAATATTGGAAACTTTTCATGGAACAAGTTTTACAAGAGAAGTTTGTTTAATGATATTAAGTATCCAGAAGGTAGAGTTTATGAAGATTTAGCGACTACTTATAAAGTTATTGATAGAGCTTCGCAAATCTGTTTATTGGAAACAAAATTGTATTATTACTATCAATCAGATAACAGTATTACGCATACGATCACTAAAAAGCATGTTACTGATGAATTCGAGCAGAGATTTGAACAGTATAATTTTTTGATAGAACATAATTATGAAGCGGCTAAACTTGTGAGAGAAGAGTTATTTGCTGATGCATTACAATATTGTATTTACTGCCCGTATGAGCCAAGTAATCCTACATATGCAAATGCCTCAAATGTTATATTAGGCTCAAAGGAAGTTAGACAAATATTTGGTGGAACGTATAAGATTATGTACCATATGTACACTATCTCGGTCCATCTATTTAATTTTGTATGTTGTTTATTAAAAAAACGATTAAAAGTTTAGAAGTAAGGTGAAAGAATGGATAAGAAGACTGCCAAGATTGGAATATTAACTTTTCACAAGGCCATAAATTATGGGTCTGTTCTACAAGCATGGGCTTTACAGAATACCTTGAAGATGAATGGGTATGATTCTGAAATTATTGATTACGAACCCAAAGAACTAAGGCATTTATATGAAACAAGCTTAAAAGATGCTAAAGGATTTAAAAGGAAGCTTAAAAGAATTCTTTCTTTTAAAAGAAAAGTATCTATGCAAAGAGATAAGTTTTTGTGTTTTAGAAAAGAAAATTTACATTTGAGTAAAGAAATGTATTTTTACGACTCGGATTTCAGAGGCATTGCGGATAAGTATGATGTGATAATTACGGGAAGTGATCAAGTTTGGAATACAAACATAGTAGATTGTGATCCTATTTTTTTTCTACCATTTCCTTTTAATGGTAAAAAGATTGCGTATGCTTGTAGTGTAAATGATGGTCAGGTGAATGAAAGATTTCCGGCAGATTGGCTTGAAAAATGGCTCAGGCAGTATGATTTCATTTCGGTTAGAGAACAAAGCGGAGTAGAGAAATTATCTTCATTTTTAAATTATAATATGAAGATTTATAATACCTTGGATCCAACATTATTATTGGACAAAGAGATGTATACTTCGTTACTTGGAGATAGAATTAAGGATGAGCGCTACATATTCTTGTATAATATGTGGACAAAAATGGAAGGAATACAAGTAGCTAAAAAGGTATCTGAAAAATTAGGCTTACCGGTATATACGATTACTAATCAAATGGATATGATTAGAATTGTTAAATATAGCCGTAATGGTGTTAAAGTTGACTTACAGCATACAGGGCCTAAAGATTTTCTGAATTATATTTACTATTCGGATTTTATAATAACAGATTCATTTCACGGTACCGCATTCTCTATTATTTTTAATAAAGAATTTTTGACACTTAATACTCATATGGATAATGGGCAGTATAAAAACGATGAACGTCTTATAAGCATATTAAGTAATGAAGCGTTAGTAGAGCGCTTTGTAAAAATAGATGACATTGACTCTTTGGATTTGCATAAGAGAATAGATTATACGAGAGTAAATGAATATAGAGAAGATTTAAGAACGCAATCGCTTGGTTTGCTACTGGATGCAATTGAGGGAAAAATTAATTTGTAAGACGGGAATAAGGAGGTAAGTGTGTGGAATCACGAAATAGATATTTGGCAAAAAATACGCTGATATTTACAATAGGCAATTTTGGATCAAAATTTATTGCCTTCTTCTTGGTACCTCTTTATACAAGTGTTTTACGAACTGAAGAGTATGGAGTGGCAGATCTTATCACCACATTATGCGCAGTGATTGCACCGGTCTTAATTTTAAACATTTCTGAAGCAATAATGAGGTTTAGTCTGGATAAGGATGCCGATAGAGCGGTAATTACAAAGATTGGTATTAGAATTTTTGAAATCTCTATCATTTTAGGCGTATTACTTATTCCTGTGTATAGTTTGTTTGCACCTATTAGAGAGTACTGCATATATATTTTTATATATAATGTTTCAATTGGTGCTAGTACTGTATTTTTGTATGATTTACGAGGTAAAGAGTTATTGCTTCAGTATTCTATTGGAAGTGTAATTCTTACTCTGACATCAGCGTTGTTTAACATTTTGTTTTTGGTTGTTTTTGATTGGGGAGTTCGTGGATACATTTCTGCATTTATTTTTGCAAATATTGTAACTGCAGTGTATGCGGCGGTAGTTGGAAAAAGTTTTAAAGGATATACAAAAACAAGAATAAACACAGCGAAAATGAAAGAAATGGTGAGCTTTTCGGCTTTTTTAATTCCTAATACGTTTATGTGGTGGATTATGAATTCATCAGATCGAGTTATGGTTACAGCTATGGTTGGAAGTGCAGCTAATGGTATTTACGCAATTTCATATAAATTGCCAACACTCATTTCGACTTTAACAGGGATTTTTAACCAAGCATGGGGATATTCCGCTATTAGGGAGAATGGTGCCGAAGATGAGAGTGAATATAATAATGGCGTTTTTAAATCATTAATTTCAATAGCAATGCTAATGGGAATTGGTCTGATTACAATTATGAAGCCATTTCTAAGTATTTATGTAGAGAAATCATATTATGTTGCCTGGAAATATACACCTTTTTTAGTGATTGGTTGTGTGTATTTGACGTTAGGCACGTTTATGTCAACAACTTATAATGTTCATAAAGATAGTAAAGGATTTTTAATTTCGGCAACTATTGGAGCGGTAGTAAACATTGGCTTGAATTTTCTTTTGATTCCAAAATTCCGAGTATATGGTGCTGCTATTGCTACATGTATTAGTTATATTGTTGTATTCTTGTTTAGATATTTTCATACTCGTAAGTATATACGTTTTAATATTAAAAATAATGAATTCATCATGGGGACTATTTTATTACTAAGTTCATCGCTAATAATGTTTATTGATAATTATGTTGGCATAACAATCCAGATTATACTTCTAGTAATTGCTATGATTATTTATGCCAATTATTGGACCACTATTCTGAGAGGAATTATCAACAAGTTTGTGAAAAGAAAGGTGGGTTAATCTATAGTGAAAAAAGAACCTTTGGTTAGTATCATCGTGCCAATATATAATGTTGAAAAATATATTGTTAAGGGCGTCGAGTCATTATGTAATCAGAATTATAATAATATAGAAATTATTTTAGTTGATGATGGATCACCAGATAGATCTCCTGAATTAATAGATGATTTAGCTCAGAGAGATAAACGAATAAAGGCAATACACAAAACAAATGGAGGCGTATCCTCTGCTCGAAATGTAGGAATTAATCATTCAAATGGTGATTACATTATGTTTGTCGATGGAGATGATTGGGTTGATCCGTCATATGTATCATTTTTTGTAAATATGATTGTTGAATCGAACCATTCAATTGGAATGAATTATAATTATTATTATGATTCCGGCAGAACAAATATAGACAGTAATGATTTTACTATTATAGATAAGAATATAGCAGCTGGATCCATATACAACGGAGATATATTTGTAGCAGTTTGGAATAAGATTTATAGTAAAGTTTTTTTAGATAAAAATCAAATTCGATTTAATGAAGCAATATGGTTTGGGGAAGGAATGTTATTTAACATTGAATGCTTAAAATACACAAATGAGATTGCCGTTTGTAAGAAATCCTTGTATCACCAAACTCCAAATCAAGAAAGCGCTATGCGAGCCTTCAATTTAAAGAGTTTTTTATGTGGAATTAAATCAATGGAATTACAGAAAGAAATAATAGATTCTTTTTCTGATAGCGTTAAAAATGAGTGGGAACTGCATTTGTATGGATACAACCATAGCATTATTGACGGGCTTGTAAAAACGAATTCTGTTGATGATAATGAAGAAGTATACAAAAAATATGTTAAATTGTTACGTCGCAATATTGGTATTCCTCTTAAGTATGAAAGGAGATTTAAGAATAAAATTGCGTGTATTTTATATTTTATTTCACCAAGTATTATGTCAAAGGCGATGCTAAAAAGAAATAATAGAAGGCTTAAGAGCGGTGATTAGCTATGTTGTTAAAAATAAAAAAGAATAATATATTATTACTACTATATGTCATGCTGTCTGCGTTTTATACATCTCCTTT
The DNA here is from genome assembly GCF_025148125.1 of Blautia wexlerae DSM 19850. NCBI lineage: Bacteria > Bacillati > Bacillota > Clostridia > Lachnospirales > Lachnospiraceae > Blautia > Blautia wexlerae. The sequence continues at coordinate 3,748,205 of NZ_CP102267.1, read as the reverse complement.
ATTTAATATCGGATTGTTTGATTATGTTTTGTATGTACTCTTTCTGTTTAATTGGTTTTTCATTATATGGGGGTTATTTTATGCTTTAAAGAATGATGATGCAAAAGTTGTACTTTCTTTGGCTTTAATTATAGTCGTTATTTTTATGGTATGTATGCTGAATGGTACAAGCCTTAGGCAATGCAATGTTATTCTGACATTGATAATTGGCATGTATTACACTACGAGCATATCATACTCAAAAGCTTTCTATCAGTTAATTAGCATAGTTGGATTGATTTACAACGTACTTGCTTTAATAAAAAGCCCGAATTATTTTGTGAATTGGGAAGCATCAGGTCAGGCAACAATGAATCCTAACACAATTGGAATTATGAATTTGTTTTTTGCTATAATTATAAATTCATACATCCATTTGTTTGTGCCGGACCGGAGAAAAAAATATTGCTATATGTTCTATAATGCATTGCTATTATATATATTGTTTATGTATAGAAGCCGAACGGCACAAGTTGCATTTTTGGTTTTTGTGATAGTATTTGTCTTATTAAAACGAGAAATACTTAATAAACCTAAATTACTATTTATAATTACCTGTGGACTATCAATTATGGGTACAATTGCACCTCTATTGTATTTAGCAATGCCGAAACAAATCATGGATTGGATTGCAAATACAACAGGTAAGTCATATTTTTCTGGGCGTGAAATAATATGGGGGCGTTTTTATGCTGCATTAGCAGATTTTAAGACACTTGTGATAGGACCGGGGATGTGGAGAAAAGAACAATATACATCACTTTGGAACAATGGTCGAGTTTACTCGATGCACAATAATTATCTTGATATTATTTTATGTTTCGGTCTTATTGGTCTAATTATTTTTACTCTTTTTATTGCTACACGTATATATGGTTTAAGTAAACGGAAAGTGTTAAATAACTATGTGTGTTTGTCAGGATATTTTTCATTTATGATCTTGGGATATACTGAGAATAACTTTAGTTATGCCTTTTTTGTAATGCTATATAATATACTGATTGGTTTGGCTATATATGCAAATAAGCAGCTAGAATGAGGAACTCAGTTGATTAGAATTTATTAGAAAAATTATAAGAATACATCTGCTGGAGTTTGAAAAATTGCAGTAGCGATTGTAAAGAATATTATGGAGTGTTTGTATGATATCAGCGCATAATGACAATGATATGGTAATCAACAGAAAAAAGTGGATTGATTACCTTAGGGCTATGGCAATTGTGTTAGTTGTGATTAGCCTTAACTTCCTGAAAAAGTAACACTCAAAAAATGGCAGATTGTAAAAAACCTTGAAAAATAGGGATTTTCCTTAATTTCCAGCCCGAAATAGCCCTAAAAGCATCTCAGGCTGGAAATTTACATGTTATTGGCACCTTGAATCTGAAGAAACTTCCAGGGTCTGACCCCAATGTGGTCAACTTAAGCCCAGAATGCTGAAAATTCAACGATTCTGGGCTTATATTCTGGATTTTTTTATATAAATATCTTGACATATCCTCCTAAATATGTGGTTTATAGATTAAGCAATATTACGTTACCGGCGAAATATTTATCTATTCCAATACGTAGGAGGTATGCCATATGAATCGAACTAATATTTGTAAAAATATCGTCCAATCCATTAAAGATTATATCACAGATCAAGTTAAACTGGAACCCCATCGGGTGGAAAAACATTTTGTACGGCGAAGAAAACTTTCACTTTTGCAAGTTATTATTTATCTGTTCTTTTCTTCAAAAGCTTCCATGTTCCAGAATCTTTCACAGATCAGAGAAGAACTTGGCACACTTTCTTTTCCGGATGTTTCAAAACAGGCACTTTCCAAAGCCAGACAGTTCATTAATCCTTCACTGTTTAAGGAACTTTATTATCTTTCTGTTGATCTGTTTTACAGCCAGATCCCTTCAAGAAAGCTGTGGCAGGGTTATCATCTTTTTGCAGTAGATGGTTCCAGGATCGAACTTCCGAATTCAAAATCAACTTTTGATTTCTTTGGTGAAATGTCCAGCTATCCTGATCCAAACCGACGTTATACCATGGGACTGGCTTCCATAATTTATGATGTTCTGGATGATTATATCCTTCATGCATCTATCCATAAATTTCTTTCCTCTGAACGAGCAGCTGCATTAGAACATCTTAAAGTTCTTGAAGATATGGGACTATATAACAACAGTATTATTATTTTTGACAGAGGTTATTATTCAGAAGATATGTTCCGCTACTGTGTAGAGCATGGGCATCTCTGTGTTATGAGACTGAAAGAGGGAATCAATTTATCTAAAAAATGCAATGGTGATATGATTTCCATTCTTCAGGGAACTTCAAAAGAAGGTACTTCCGATGTACCTATACGTGTCCTTGAGATTCCGCTTGATGATGGCACAAAAGAATATCTTGCAACAAACCTGTTTGATCCTGCTGTTACAAAAGATATGTTCCGGGAACTTTACTTCTACAGATGGCCTGTAGAACTTAAGTACAAAGAACTAAAAAGCCGCTTTGCCATGGAAGAGTTTTCCGGTGCTACTGCAGTGTCTATACAGCAGGAATTTTATATAAATATGCTTTTATCGAATCTGGCCTCCCTTATAAAAAATGAAGCAGATGAGGAAATACAGATTTCTGCCAAAAGCACAAATAAGTTCCGTTATCAGGCCAATCGTGCATTTATCATTGGACGGATCAAAAGTATTGTTCCCAAAATACTCTGCGGACTGTTTGAGCTTTCAATTATTGAACAGTTATATACAGATGCTGTACGCTGCAGATCACAGCTCCTGCCCGGCAGGTCGTTTCCAAGGAAGAAATTGAAATCCAAGGGACGTTCACATTTTCGAAATAAAAAAGCTTCTTTTTAAAATAGAGCCAGCATTCATCAATAGGCTTATTTAAGTGCGGTCATTTTTATAAATCTTCTAGTTTCCAACAAAACAGCAACTGTTTTCTAGCATAAACCGATTTGTTTTGTAGTTTGCATTGGAGGCTATTCGCTAATATGCCCCTAAGTTGACGCTAGGTTGACCACATTGGGGTCTGACCCTATGAAGTTATTTTCAGTGGGTATCATTTTATTGATGATATTTTCTTTTAAAAGCTATTTTATATTTGTGTATAAATCAATAATATCTAAGATAAGAAGGTAAATAAATATGTACGATTATTTAGTAGTAGGATCTGGTCTTTACGGAGCAGTATTTGCACAGCAAGCAAAAGCAGCAGGCAAGTCTGTTCTTGTAATAGATAAGAGACCTAACATAGCAGGAAATGTTTATACAGAAAAAGTGGAAGGCATTAATTTCCACAAGTATGGAGCACATATTTTTCATACTAATAATACAAAGGTTTGGAATTATATTACACAGTTTGCGACATTCAACCGTTTTACCAATTCGCCTGTGGCAAACTACAAGGGTGAGTTATATTCCATGCCATTCAATATGTACACATTTAATAAAATGTGGGGAGTAGTAACGCCGGAAGAAGCTGCTGCTAAGATTGAAGAGCAGAAAAAAGAAATCACAGGTGAGCCACAGAATCTTGAAGAACAGGCAATCAGCCTTGTTGGTAGAGATATTTATGAGAAACTTGTGAAAGGCTACACTGAAAAACAATGGGGAAGGGATTGCAAAGAACTTCCGGCTTTTATTATCAAGAGACTTCCGGTAAGACTTACTTTCGATAATAACTACTTCAATGCTTTGTACCAAGGTATACCGGTTGGTGGGTATACAAAGATGATTGCAAACCTTCTTGATGGAATCGAAGTAAGACTTGGTGTGGATTATCTTGAGAATAAGACTGAGTATGACGCAATGGCAGAAAAGATTGTTTACACCGGCGCTATTGATGCGTACTTTGATTATAAGTTAGGTAATCTTGAATACCGATCGGTCGGATTTGAGAATGAAGTTCTTGATCAGCCAAACTTTCAGGGTAATGCCGCTGTAAATTACACGGATCGAGAGACTCCATGGACAAGAATCATTGAACATAAATGGTTTGAATTTGGTAAAGATGAAGATGGAAATGATATTCCGAAAACAATTATTAGTCGTGAATATAGTTCTGAGTGGAAACCAGGAGATGAACCGTATTATCCTGTAAATGATGAAAAGAATAGCAAGCTTTATTCTCAATACAAAGAGTTGGCTGAAAAAGAAGACAAAGTCATTTTTGGCGGTCGCCTTGGAGAATATAAATACTATGATATGGATGCTGTAATAGATGCCGCACTTGCTATGGCAGAAAAAGAATTAACTATTAAATAGAAGTAGCAATAAATAAGCAAAAATATGATATAGAATGAGCGGCTGTTGTAGAAGTGCTAAGGTTTAGAGGAGTGATAGGCGGTGATCATATTGCGTTACAAAGTATTTTTAGACTCAAATGTGTACGATGGAGCAAACTATTCTTTCAGAAATGCGCTATTTACAGAATACCTCCGGGGTCTGGCCCCAATGTGGTCAACTTAAGCCCAGAATGCTGAAAATTCAACGATTCTGGGCTTATATTCTGGATTTTTTTATATAAATATCTTGACATATCCTCCTAAATATGTGGTTTATAGATTAAGCAATATTACGTTACCGGCGAAATATTTATCTATTCCAATACGTAGGAGGTATGCCATATGAATCGAACTAATATTTGTAAAAATATCGTCCAATCCATTAAAGATTATATCACAGATCAAGTTAAACTGGAACCCCATCGGGTGGAAAAACATTTTGTACGGCGAAGAAAACTTTCACTTTTGCAAGTTATTATTTATCTGTTCTTTTCTTCAAAAGCTTCCATGTTCCAGAATCTTTCACAGATCAGAGAAGAACTTGGCACACTTTCTTTTCCGGATGTTTCAAAACAGGCACTTTCCAAAGCCAGACAGTTCATTAATCCTTCACTGTTTAAGGAACTTTATTATCTTTCTGTTGATCTGTTTTACAGCCAGATCCCTTCAAGAAAGCTGTGGCAGGGTTATCATCTTTTTGCAGTAGATGGTTCCAGGATCGAACTTCCGAATTCAAAATCAACTTTTGATTTCTTTGGTGAAATGTCCAGCTATCCTGATCCAAACCGACGTTATACCATGGGACTGGCTTCCATAATTTATGATGTTCTGGATGATTATATCCTTCATGCATCTATCCATAAATTTCTTTCCTCTGAACGAGCAGCTGCATTAGAACATCTTAAAGTTCTTGAAGATATGGGACTATATAACAACAGTATTATTATTTTTGACAGAGGTTATTATTCAGAAGATATGTTCCGCTACTGTGTAGAGCATGGGCATCTCTGTGTTATGAGACTGAAAGAGGGAATCAATTTATCTAAAAAATGCAATGGTGATATGATTTCCATTCTTCAGGGAACTTCAAAAGAAGGTACTTCCGATGTACCTATACGTGTCCTTGAGATTCCGCTTGATGATGGCACAAAAGAATATCTTGCAACAAACCTGTTTGATCCTGCTGTTACAAAAGATATGTTCCGGGAACTTTACTTCTACAGATGGCCTGTAGAACTTAAGTACAAAGAACTAAAAAGCCGCTTTGCCATGGAAGAGTTTTCCGGTGCTACTGCAGTGTCTATACAGCAGGAATTTTATATAAATATGCTTTTATCGAATCTGGCCTCCCTTATAAAAAATGAAGCAGATGAGGAAATACAGATTTCTGCCAAAAGCACAAATAAGTTCCGTTATCAGGCCAATCGTGCATTTATCATTGGACGGATCAAAAGTATTGTTCCCAAAATACTCTGCGGACTGTTTGAGCTTTCAATTATTGAACAGTTATATACAGATGCTGTACGCTGCAGATCACAGCTCCTGCCCGGCAGGTCGTTTCCAAGGAAGAAATTGAAATCCAAGGGACGTTCACATTTCCGAAATAAAAAAGCTTCTTTTTAAAATAGAGCCAGCATTCATCAATAGGCTTATTTAAGTGCGGCAATTTTTATGAATCTTCTGGTTTCCAACAAAACAGCAACTGTTTTCTGTCATAAACCGATTAATTTTGTAGTTTGCATTGGAGGCTATTTGCTAATATGTCCCTAAGTTGACGCTAGGTTGACCACATTGGGGTCTGACCCCAATGTGGTCGAATCAAAAAACGTTTAGAAAAATTGCTTAAAAGAAACGATTTATTATTCATCTGAAAAAATACGCAGAATACCGGAACTCAGGCAGAATGCAGGTCTTACCACACCGCTTCTGGCAGGGCTTGTTCATACGAAACTGTATCTGCCTGCGACCGGGGCAGGCGTGCCATATACCAGTGGATTCAATACTGCGTCCGGTGTGGCATCAATTGTAGCAGCAGATGAAGGCGATGAAGAATCCAGAGTCCTTTACAATAACGGAGACGGAACCTGGATCGATGAGAACGGAAATCTTTATGAAGAGTAAATGAAAAGAAACGTTTTCCGTAAGCAAATAAGGGAATGGAAAACATTTCTTTTTTTATAAAATGTTATATGAGATATAAAAGCTATTTTGAAATATAATTATTTGATAAGAAAGACATTTTTATTTTACAACAAACAGACATTTTTATGATAAAATATCGATAAAAATAATTTTGGACTGTAACAAAAGTCGTTGCAGTGTCTAAACTACATCAAATGGATACGGAGGAAGAAATGTGCGGGATTTGTGGATTTACAGGTTACAGACAGGATCAGAAGACAGTAATTGAAAAGATGATGAAAGCCATTGAACATAGAGGCCCGGATAGTGAAGGCTCTTTTTGCAGGGAGAAGATTACGCTGGGCTTTCGAAGACTTAGTATTATTGATTTAGCAGATGGGCAGCAGCCTATGGAAAGTGCGGACGGAAACCTGCATATTGTTTTTAATGGGGAAATCTATGATTATAAGGAACTGCGGGCAGAACTTGAGGCTTCCGGCATTTCTTTCTGTACCCATTCTGACACGGAAGTTCTGGTAAATACCATTCAACAGTATGGTGAGAAGGCACTGGATAAGCTCAGGGGAATGTTTGGGTTTGCAGTATGGAATGAAAAAGAGCAGACTTTGATGCTTGCAAGGGATTTCTTTGGAATTAAGCCTGTGTACTATGCCGAAATAGATGGACACTTTGTATTTGCTTCTGAAATTAAGAGTATTCTTGCATTTCCAGGCTATGAAAGAAAAGTAAATCAGAAGGCCCTAGAGCGTGTCTGAAAAACATTTTAAATTGTTTATTTTAACCAAATTAATATTGAGGCGATACAAATAAATCCCAAGTAGGTTGCAGCTAATTTGTCATAACGTGTAGCGATTCGTCGGAATGCTTTTAATTTCAGAAAATACTTTTCTACTAAATGGCGTTCTTTGTATAACCACCAATCACAATGACGTTCAAATTTAGCTCCCTTTCGGGATGGAATGGTTGGCTCTCCACCGCGTGCGTACACATAATCAAGCAATTTATTACTGTCATATCCTCGGTCAGCTAACACATTGCTTCCGTTTATTTCAATTTGATCGAGCAAAGGGATTGCATAATTGATATCATTACGCTGTCCCTCACTGATCATTAAATAAACTGGATATCCATAGGCATCTACTACCGCATGGATTTTGGTGCTGGCTCCTCCACGACTATGCCCGATTTCATTTGAAGGCCCCCTTTTTTTGCACCGGCACTATGCTGGTGCGCCTGGATAATAGAAGCATCAATGGATAATTCTTCCAATTCTGCTTCAAGACTTAAAATACGGAAAATATTATCAAGGATACCATCATCGATCCATTTTCGGAATCGGCTATAGACAGTTTTCCATGAACCATAACGTTCAGGAAGATCGCGCCAAGGTGCCCCACTACGTGCAAGCCATACAATTCCATTCATAATGATACGATTGTCTTTCCTTGGACGTCCTTGTTTTCCAGTATTTTCAGGAGGTAATAAAGGTTCAATGCGAAGCCATTCTTCATCAGTCAACTCATATCGTCTCAACATAGTGAACACCCCTTTTTCTTTATTTTATCATGAAAAAGGGAAATAAAACATGCGTTTTGTGCAATTTTTATTTTTCAGACACGCTCTAGAGCAGTATTTGTCATTTCAATATGCCCCTCTGGAAGAGACCTTTTTTAAGGGAATCTATAAACTTATGCCCGGACATATGCTTTTATATAAAAACGGAAACTATGAAATAAAGACTTATTTCAAAACAAAGCTTACACCTAGCAAGTGGAACCGTAAGACGAATATGGATCAGCTGCGGAGCCAGCTTGCAGAGATTTTAAGGGATTCGGTGAAGCACCACATGTTAAGCGATGTGGAAGTCGGCGCGTTTTTATCCGGGGGAGTGGACTCCGGGTATCTGGCTTCTGCCTCCGGTGCAGATCAGGCATTCACAGTGGGATTTGATGAGGGAGACCGATATAGTGAAGTAAACAAAGCTGCCAAAGTGGCAGAAAAAGCAGGATTGAAACACCATGTGAAAATCATATCCAAGCAGGAATTCTGGGATGCCCTTCCAGATGTGATGTATCATATGGATGAACCACTTGGGGATGCCTCTGCAGTTGCACTTTATTTTCTTTCCAAAGAGGCTGCCGGACATGTTAAGGTAGTCCTTTCCGGGGAAGGCGCAGATGAACTTTTCGGTGGATACAATATTTACAGAGAACCTGAAGCATTAAAGAAAGTTGCCTGGATTCCGTTCGTGCTCAGACGCGCTGTCAAAAAACTGGCTGCAAAGCTGCCAGACGTGAAAGGACGGGATTTCCTTATCCGCGCAGGAATGAAAGTAGAAGAACGCTTCATCGGAAATGCATATATTTACTGTGAAAAAGAGAAAGCACAGATTTTGAAAAATAAAGTAACAGGACCTTCCACGCAGGAATATTTAAGTCAATTTTATGAAGAGCTTGAGTCAGAAAACAGAGGCTCACTTCAAGACATGGAAAAAATGCAGTCTGTAGATCTGAACTACTGGCTTCCTGGCGATATTTTGCAGAAAGCAGATAAAATGAGCATGGCACATTCCCTGGAAGTCAGGGTACCATTTCTGGATAAAGAAGTTTTTAACTTTGCAGCAAAGCTTCCGAAAGAAGCCAAGATTGCAGCAGGTACAACCAAATATATTTTCCGTAAAGCTGTTTCAGAATTTCTTCCACAGGAAACCAATGAACGGAAGAAACTTGGTTTTCCCATTCCAATCCGTGTGTGGCTGCGGCAGAATGACTGGTATCAGATGGTAACAGATTTATTTACCTCGAAAGAAGCAGAAGAATTTTTCCATACAGAGAAACTGCTCCAGCTCCTGAACAACCATAAAGATAAAAAAGCAGATAACAGCCGTAAAATCTGGACAGTTTTAACATTCCTTATCTGGTACGATAGATTTTTTACTACATGTTCGAAGTGAGAGAGTTGGTTATGAGACGGTAAACATGTAAATGTATGTGAACTTCCAGTAATTTTTCCACCTAAAGAAAAAAGAACGAAATAAAATCATAAAAAATCCCGGTTTTCTGCGGCTTTCCATTGCAGATAGCCGGGAAATATAGTACAATTATTTTAGGCGGATAACCGCCTAAAAGGAGGGCGCTATGTATCTGGATTTTTTAGTGAAAGTACCAACCGTAAAAGGCAAGATCACACGGAGAAAAAAGTCAAATGTTGTATATATAGAGTATGAGTATGACCGGGTTTATGATCCATCCCGGAAGTATACTTTTCCCAAAAGAGTAACGATCGGAAAATTGTCAGATATGGATCCGGAACTCATGAAACCGAATCAAAATTTCCTGAAATATTTTCCCGATGCAGAGCTTCCGGAAAGCAAAAACAGAACTTCCAGAAGCAGCTGTCTCAAGGTAGGAACATACTTTGTACTGCGTAAGATCATAGAAGAATGCAGCTTGAACGATATCCTTGGAAAGTATTTTGGATCGCGTGATATAGGGCTGTTTTTAGATCTGGCGGTTTATTCGATCATAGCAGAAAACAACGCAGCGCAGTACTATCCGGATTATACATACAACCATCCACTTTTTACGGAAAAGATGAAACAATACAGCGATTCAACCGTATCAGATTTCCTGAATTCAGTAACAGATGATCAAAGTACAGGATTTCTGAATACATGGAATGAGTCACGGAATTACCGCGAAAAGATTTATATTTCTTATGATTCAACGAATAAAAACTGTCAGGCCGGGGATATAAAAATGGTTGAATTTGGGCATCCGAAAGTAGATATGGGAGAGCCGGTATTTAATTATGCAGTTGCGTATGATACTCATAATCAGGAACCATTATTTTATGAAAAATATCCAGGAAGTCTGAATGATATCTCCCAGCTTCAGTTCATGCTGGATAAAGCATCCGGATATGGTTATAAGAAGATCGGATTCATTCTGGACAGGGGATATTTCAGCTGCGAGAATATACAATATATGGATAAATGTGGGTATAGTTTTGTTATCATGGTGAAAGGGATGTCTGCCCTTGTGAATGAACTGATCCTGGAAAATAAAGGGACATTTGAAAATAAGCGGGTAAACAATATCTATGAATATGGAGTTTACGGAAAGACAATACGGCACAAACTGTATGCAAGTGATAAAAAAGAGCGTTATTTTCATCTGTATCATAGCATTTCCAAAGAAAGCGCAGAACGGATAGAGATTGAAAATCGGATCAACCAGATGACGCAGTATCTGAAAAAGTACCAGAATAAGGTAAAGGAATCCGGTTCTGGATTTGAGAAGTATTTTAACCTTCATTATGATGAAAAGAGCCAGGCTTTTATACTACCAGAAGAACGGTGCAGTGTGGTAGAAAGAGAACTGGATCTGGCAGGATATTTTTGTATCATTACATCGGAAAAGATGAGTGCGAAGGAAGCAATCGAACTGTATAAGAGCAGGGATGTATCGGAGAAACTATTCCGCGGAGACAAATCATATCTGGGGAATAAGAGCATCCGGGTGTATTCAGAAGAATCAGCAAGAGCGAAGATATTTGTTGCATTTGTAGCCATGATAGTGCGCTGCAAGATGTATATAAAACTAAAAGAAGAAATGAAAAAACTGGATAAGAAACTGAACTATATGACTGTACCGGCGGCAATAAAAGAGCTGGAAAAAATAGAAATGGTACGTCAGTTAGACAATATATACCGTCTGGATCATGCAGTAACAGCGAACCAGAAAGTAATATTGAAAGCCTTTGGACTGGATGCGAATAGTATAAAATACTTTGCGTCAGAGCTGAGTAAGGAACTGAAAGAAGCAGAATAAGGAAGGAAAATAAAGATGGCAAACGAAGTGAAGGTGGTCGGAGGTCCGAACAGTACTGCAAATAATTAAAAAAGCTGTCTGGATTCCGGATGCATTTGCATCCGAAACAGGCAGCTTTTGTTGTATCAGTATTTAGTATTTAACCCTTGACCGCACCTGCGGAAACACCTTCTACAATGAATCTGGAAAGAAGAATGTAAACAATGATGACCGGGAAGATGGAAAAGGCGATCATTACATACACCTGTCCCATGTCAAACTTCAGGAAGTCTGCACTTCGAAGCTGTGCGATCAGTACAGGAAGTGTTTTCTTTTTATCTGAGTGAAGGACCAGCGCCGGAATGAAGTAATTATTCCAGCTCTGTACAAAGGTAAAAATTGCCTGCACAGCGATAGCCGGTTTCATAAGCGGGAATACGATTTTGTTAAAGGTATTAAATTCACCGGAACCGTCAATACGTGCTGCTTCCACAAGCTCCAGAGGAAGGTTGCTTTCCATGTACTGTTTCATATAGAAGAAAGTAACAGGAGCAGCAATACTTGGAACGATCAGTGGGACAAAGGAGTCGTCCAGACCTATTTTTCCCAACAGCTGAAGGAATCCAAGAGCAGTTACCTGAGTTGGGATCATCATGACTGCAAGGATAAATGTAAACATAAATTTTTTTGCTTTAAAATTGTATGCATGGATAGCGTAAGCAGTCATTGTTGAAAAATAGGTACATAAAACAGCGGAGCAGGTAGCAATGAAAATACTGTTGAACATACCATTCCATACAGGGAGTGTTCCTGCGAGAAGATTTTTCCAGTTCTCAATGAGATGTCCTCCGGGAATGGCTGTGAATCCCTTTTTCAGTGCGCCATTAGATCTGGTGGCATTGATAAACAGTACATAAAACCAGAACAGGCAGAAGAAGGAAATGATGATCAGTACGATATAGGCAAGAGTACGCTGACCTTTCATGCTCATTCCTTTTTTATTTTTGGAGTTTTTTTCATTCATTCTTCTCACCTCCATCAGTCTTTTATCTTGTTAAAGCGGAATACGATCAGGCTGAGCACTCCTGTGATAATGAACAGGAATACGGATAATGCACCACCCATTCCGTAGTTCTTGCTGAACAGATGCTTGTTCAGGAACATGATCAGTGTCATAGTGGAACGCATGGGGTCGCCGGTTCCGTTTGTCAGGATCTGAGGTACATCGAACATCTGCATGCCGCCGATCAGGGATGTGATCATAACATAGATCAGGATTGGACGAAGGAGTGGAAGAGTGATCTTTCTGAAAATCTGTGAGGAAGTTGCACCGTCTACTTCAGCTGCCTCGTAAAGCGAGGAGTCAATTCCCATCATACCTGCCATAAGAAGAATAGTTGTATTTCCGAACCACATCAGGAAGTTCAGGACTGCAACAAGGGTTCTGGCACTCCAGGCATGGCTGAAAAAGGAATATGCCTGTTTCAGTATTCCTGACTGCATCAGCATTGCATTGATGGGACCGCCGTCTGCAAATAAGGTAAAGAATAACATTGCAAAGGCGGATGCCATGATCAGGTTTGGCAGATAAATAACTGTTTTGAAGAAGCGCTGTCCCTTAAGCCGGAGGCTTGGATTGGAGAACCAGGCAGCCAGGAGCAGGGAAACCAGGATCTGTGGGATAAATCCCATTACCCACATGATCATTGTGTTTTTAAAATAAATCCAGATATCGCCACCCTGAAAGAGCTTTGCATAATTGGCAAGTCCCACAAAATTCGGTCCTATCTGCGTTAATCCAGATCTGTAATTTTCAAAGAAACTGTTATAAATTGTACTGATAAGCGGAACGAGCTGGAATATGAGATATACTACTACAAATGGTATCAGGAAGATATATCCCCATTTGTTATAGCTGACCGCTTTATGGTTATTATTCTTTGCCATTATCTTCCTCCATAGTCTGCTGTAATCCAAAGTGTGCCTGCCTGATGGTCAGGCAGGCACACAGGTTTCAATGTTTGATTAATAGGAAAGTTCCGGATATTTTTCTACAACTGCCTTATAGAACAGGTCGAGAGCTTCATCATAAGATGCGTTGCCTTCGAAGTAGTTCTTCATGGCATTCTGGAATTCTTCGTTGCAGCCCTGATCATAGATGCTCATGTTGCTCAGGTCGATCTTATCAGCGCCTGCACAGAACATAGCCAGAGGATTCTGTCCGCCGAGAACTGCATCGCCGTAGCTCTCGTCTTTAGCCATTTCTTCCATGGCAGGTTTATTGTTTACGAAGTCATTATCAGCAGTAACGATTTCTTTCATAACGTCAACGTTAGTTGTCATAGTTCTCATGATATCAGCAACCAGTGTAGGATTGTCTGTGCCTGTAGCTGCTGTGATCCATGTTCCGCCCCAGTAGAAGCCCTGTGGCCCTTCTGTTGCAGCCCAGCCGCCATCTTTACCAACTGAACCATCCTGGTCAGCGCTCATGGAGAAGTCGATGAACCATGCAGGTCCGAAATATGAGAATACATTGCTGTCTTTGAAGAAGCCCTTGCTCCAGTCATCACTCCACAATTCATAGGTAGCTGTTTCTCCGGCATCAACCATTTCCTTGGACATATCTACCCAGTTTTTGATATTGTCATCAACAGTGATCTTTCCGTCAACAACCCATGGGGAAGTTACATTATTAGAGAATACACGGTAGGCATCATTTACAGTGGAAGTCATCTGATAGCCTTTTTCCTTCAGCTCTTCGGCTGTTGCCTTAAATGTATCCCAGTCTGCAACTTTCTTCTGAACCTCTGCCGGATCATCGCTTCCGAATACTTCTTTTGCAATATCTCTTCTGTAGATCATAGCACCCGGGCAGCCCTGCCAGGAAAGACCTTTTAAGTTGCCATCCGAATCTGTCATAACATCTTTGGTGTACTGATACTGGTCTGCAACTTCCTCATCTGTGATTCCCAGATCTGCCACAGACATTGTATAATCTGTATTTACATATTTCAGTGCATAATCGGCTTCAACAAGGAAGAGATCGATTTTGTCATCTGCTGCTGCATCAGCCTGTTTCAGAAGAGTCTCATCCAGATTATTCTGATATGCATTGTCATCAGAAGGAGTAATGTTCCATACAACATCAACATCTCCGATCTTGCCATGAGTTCCGTCAACTTCTTCATATCCGGGATAGTGGTCAGTCAGACGGGATTTGAATTCTTCATTCCAGCAATAAATGTTTAAAACTTTACCTTCGTCAGCGGCTGCATCTTCAGCCCATGTTGGAACTGCTGTAAGACCGGCAAGCATAGCTGCTGTTAATGTAATTGCCATAGCTTTTCTCTTCATCATGTTATTACCTCCTTGTGATAATTGTTTTGGGTTGATTGTAACTTTTCAGCAGTCCACCAACTGTGAAGATACTGAAGATTTTCTTATTTTGCCAGATTTCTGACTGATGCACCGGGGAAAAGTCTTCCATCAACGGTGAATTTATCGATGATCGTTGTTTTAGGATTTTCGATAAGATCAATCAGCTTCTGTGCGGCAAGCCGTCCAATCGTTTCTGTGTCCTGACACAGAGTTGTCAGCCGTGGCTCCAGGATGCGTGCAAAAGTAAGTCCGTCATAGCCTGCAATGGAAATATCATCTGGTATTCGAAGTCCACGTTCGTGGATTTCATTGATGCCACCCAGTGCGGAGAAGTCATCCGGATAGAGGATACAGGTAGGAGGATCTTTCAGATCCAGAAGCTCTGAAGTTGCTATTGCTGCAGCTTCTGCATCTCGATAAGGAATGACTGGCATATATTCATCAGGTATATCGATTCGTTTTTTCTGGAGAGTTCTGTAAAAACTTCCAAGTCTGTTTCGTGTGACAGAGGAATCTTCTCCGTGAATATAGGCAATCTTTCTGTGTCCCCGTTCAAGAATATAAGAGACAAGTTCTTCCATTCCCTGAATGTTGTTGGAAACAACAGCAATTCTTCCATCAAATACATGATCGATAGTGACTACCGGTATCTCGGATTGTACCAGGCGCTGTACCTCTTCTGTAAAAAAATTGATACAGGCGATCACCACTCCATCGACTCCACGGTAACGGCAGTGCTCATAATAACTGAGATGCTGACCGGAGAGGTTTCCGCTGGTAAAAGTGATGTCATATCCTCTGGATTCGGCAGTGCGTTTAAAGCTTTCCAGTACATGATTGAAATAATCATGGGTGAGGCCACTCATGGCTTCGTCTACAAAAAGTACGCCAAGATTATAACTGCGTCTGGTCTTTAGTGCTCTGGCTGAGGAATTTGGAAGATATCCCATTTCTGATGCAGCCTTCAAAATAAGCTGTCGGGTTTCTTCGCTGATATCCGAATAACCATTAAGTGCTTTGCTGACGCTTGCAACAGATACGTTACATTGTTTTGCGATGTCTTTCATGGATACCATATTATAGTCCAGCCTTTTCTGTTTTTGTTTCTAAAACGTTTTCGCAAGCTAATCGTACTTTATTTTCAGATAAAATTCAAGTATTTTTGTTATATTTGTATAATTTATCCCTGTTGCACAAAAAAGAATTTATAATAATTTATTAATTTCACAAAAAACAGGCTTTAATATAACGAAAAGTTTCGCGATGATCTTACGGAAGTTAAAATAACAGTTGTGAAATATTTTGACTGCTAAAAATGTAGTTGATTTTTTTGAAAAACTGAATTATACTGTGATAAATCCAATCTAAACTATATAATAAACATATAAATTCTGAACGTATTCGTTTTCGCAAGTCTGTTTTCGGCCTTTTCTTCACAAGTGTTTATTTATTCTTTTTAAGGAGGCTTTTCAATGAAATTCGGATATTTTGACGACAAGGCGAAAGAATATGTTATCACTACACCACATACACCATTACCCTGGATCAATTATCTGGGAAGTAATGATTTCTTTTCACTGATCTCCAACACCTGCGGAGGATATAGCTTTTATAAAGATGCAAAATTGTTGCGAATTACCAGGTACCGTTATAATAATATTCCTGCAGATTCCAACGGAAAGTATTATTATATTAATGATGACGGAGTAATCTGGAATCCGGGAACTATGCCGTCTGCAACAGAAACAGATACTTATGAATGCAGACATGGTCTTGGATACAGTCGCTTCTGTTCTTCGAAAAATAATCTAAAAGCAGAGCTTCTGGTTTTTGTGCCCTCTGATGCTTCATGTGAGATCAATTGTCTGAAACTGAAAAATAACTCTGAAACTGAAAAAAATATTTCTCTGTTCTCATACGTGGAATTCTGCCTCTGGAATGCAGTGGATGACGCATCGAACTTCCAGAGAAATTTAAGTATCGGAGAAGTGGAAGTACAGGGGAGTACGATTTATCATAAGACAGAATACAGAGAAAGAAGGAAACATTACAGTTTCTTTACAGTAAATACACAGGTGGACAATTATGATACCAACAGAGATGCTTTTCTGGGAGCAGGAAACGGGAATGCTTTTCCAGAAGCTGTATGTAAGAAAAAATGCAGTAACTCTATTGCAAGCGGATGGTATCCCATTGCTGCACATCAGATAGATCTGACTCTGCTGCCGGGAGAGGAAAAAGAATTTGTTTTTATGCTGGGATATTGTGAAAATCCGGCAGATGATAAATGGGAAGCTCCCGGAATTATCAATAAAACCTCTGCAAAAGCATTGATTGAAAGATTTAATACAATGGAAAAAGCGATGCAGGCCTTTGCAGAACTGAAAAATTACTGGGAAACATTGCTGGCACGCTTTGCAGTCGTCAGCGAGAACGAACATATTGACCGCATGGCAAATATCTGGAATCAATATCAGTGTATGGTAACCTTCAATATGTCCAGATCAGCATCTTATTACGAATCAGGAACAGGACGGGGGATGGGGTTTCGCGATTCTTGTCAGGATCTTCTGGGATTTGTGCATCTTATCCCGGAGCGGGCAAGGGAAAGGATTATTGATATAGCATCTACACAGTTTCCGGATGGAAGTGCATATCATCAGTACCAGCCGCTGACAAAACAGGGGAATCTGGATGTTGGAAGCGGATTTAATGACGACCCGTTATGGCTGATCGCAGCAGTAGCAGCATATATCAAAGAGACTGGTGATTATGGGATACTTGATGTGCAGGTACCCTTTGATTGTAAGAAGGGAACAGAGGTACCGCTTTTTGAACATCTGGAGAAATCTTTTTATTACACAGTAACCCATCTTGGTCCTCACAAACTTCCTCTGATCGGAAGGGCAGACTGGAATGACTGCCTGAATCTGAACTGTTTTTCCAGTGAACCTGGAGAATCCTTTCAGACAACAGGGCCGTCGGAAGGCCCTGTGGCAGAATCTGTATTTATTGCAGGTATGTTTGTGAAATATGGAAAAGAATTTGAGGAGCTCTGTGAGCGGACCGGGCACACAGAACTTGCAAAAGAAGCAGGGAAAGCAGTGGATGAGATGTATCAGGCAGTGCTGGATAATGGATGGGACGGAGAATGGTTCCTGCGTGCCTATGATGCACAGTCTGAAAAGGTTGGTTCAAAAGAATGCGAAGAAGGAAAGATTTTTATTGAACCACAGGGATTCTGTGTTATGGCAGGAATCGGCAAGGAAGAAGGAATAGCAGAAAAAGCTCTGGACTCTGTGAATGAATTGCTGGAAACAAAGTATGGAATAATGATCCTTCAGCCGGCTTATACAAGATACCATCTGGAACTTGGGGAAATTACTTCTTATCCGCCTGGATATAAAGAAAATGCAGGAATTTTCTGCCACAACAATCCGTGGATTTCCATTGCGGAGACTGTGCTTGGAAGAGGAAACAGGGCATTTGAGGTTTATCGTAAAATATGTCCATCTTATATTGAGGAAATCAGTGATATTCACCGGACAGAACCATATGTATATTCGCAGATGATCGCGGGAGCTGATGCACCAGGATTTGGAGAGGCAAAAAACAGTTGGCTGACAGGAACTGCAGCGTGGACATTTATAAACCTGTCACAGGCGCTTCTTGGTATTCTGCCAGGATATGATGGTTTGATCGTAGACCCCTGCCTTCCGGAAACGTTTGGCGATTTTAAAGTGAACCGTCATTTTAGAGGGGCGGATTATCATATTGAGATCCATAAACCGAAAGGTGTGCAGAAAGGAGTCAGATGGATTGAGGTAGATGGTGAGAGGATAAATGGAAACCAGATTCCTATGGTCAATGGCAGAAACGAATACCATGTAATTGTACAGATGGGATAACTGATAAATAAAAGTCCCCACCCATTGCTTATTGCCTGATGCAATTAAAGCAGAGGGTGGGGACTTATTTGAACAGGTTAAAGTAAAATACCTGTTTTATTTATTTTCTTCCTGAACTTCGATTTTACGAATTGTCTTGTTTTTGATTTCTTCTTTGATGGATGTAAGGAATTCACCAAGATCTTTCATTCCTTCATCACCAAGGTAACGGCTTCTTACGGAAACCTTGCCTTCTTCTTCCTCTTTGGCGCCAACAATGAGCATGTATGGAACTCTTGCAAGGCGTGCTTCACGGATCTTGTAGCCCATCTTTTCGGAACGCTGGTCAAC
The DNA here is from genome assembly GCF_025148125.1 of Blautia wexlerae DSM 19850. NCBI lineage: Bacteria > Bacillati > Bacillota > Clostridia > Lachnospirales > Lachnospiraceae > Blautia > Blautia wexlerae. Next base: position 3,729,305 of record NZ_CP102267.1, on the reverse strand, counting down.
AGAGCAGCGGATTCCGTTTTCTTTTAACTGAGCTTCAACTTTGGCAGCATAGTCGTGGAATTTCTCGGAAATTGGAATCACACGAACCTGTTCCGGGCAGAGCCATGTCGGGAACATACCTGCATATTTCTCAATGAGCCATGCCAGTGTTCTCTCGTAGCATCCCATGGATGTACGATGAATGATGTATGGACGCTGTTTTTCACCGTTTTCATCGATATAATACATGTCGAACTGTTCAGCCAGAAGAGCATCCCACTGAATCGTGATCATAGTATCTTCTTTTCCGTATACGTTCTTGGCATTGATATCAACTTTAGGTCCGTAGAATGCAGCTTCGCCAACATCCTCTGTAAACGGAATGTTCAGTTCTTCAAGCATCTGACGGATATGAGCTTCTGTCTGATCCCACACTTCTGCATCACCGATGTATTTCTCTCTGTTGTTAGGATCCCATTTGGAAAGGTGATAGGTTACGTCCTCCTCTACACCAAGAACCTGCAGACAGTACTGTGCAAGTGCGATACAGTCTTTAAATTCTTTTACCATCTGGTCAGGTCTTACGATCAGATGACCTTCGGAGATCGTGAACTGACGTACACGTGTCAGACCATGCATTTCCCCGGAATCCTCATTACGGAACAGAGTGGATGTTTCACCGTAACGAAGAGGCAGATCACGATAGCTGTGCTGTTCTGCTTTGTATACATAGTACTGGAATGGGCATGTCATAGGACGAAGCGCAAATACTTCTTTGTCTGTTTCTTCGTCACCGAGAACGAACATACCGTCTTTGTAGTGATCCCAGTGACCGGAAATTTTGTAGAGATCGCTCTTTGCCATTAACGGAGTTTTTGTTCTGATATATCCGCGTTTTGTTTCTTCGTCTTCAATCCAGCGCTGAAGCTCCTGCATCATGATCACACCGTTTGGCATGATAAGTGGAAGTCCCTGACCGATCACGTCTACAGTTGTGAAGATCTTCATCTCACGGCCAAGTTTGTTGTGGTCACGTCTTTTTGCTTCTTCCATCTGTTCCAGATGTTCTTTTAACTCATCCTTGGAAGCATAAGCTGTTCCGTAGATACGTGTGAGCATTGCGTTCTTTTCGCTGCCTCTCCAGTAAGCGCTAGAAGAGGAGAGAAGCTTGAATGCTTTTACACCCTTTACACTCATAAGGTGAGGACCTGCGCAGAGGTCTGTCCAGTCTCCCTGGGAATAGAAAGAGATTTCGGAGCCTTCCGGAAGATCTTCGATAAGTTCTACCTTGTATGGTTCATTTTTCTCCTGGAAGTATGCGATGGCATCTTCTCTTGATTTTGTGAAGCGTTCAATCTTAGCGCCTTTTTTGATGATCTTTTTCATTTCTTTTTCGATTGCATCCAGGTCATCACGGGAGAATGGAGGGCAGTCGAAATCATAGTAGAATCCTGTATCAATAGAAGGTCCGATAGCAACCTTTGCATCCGGGAATAAGGTCTGTACTGCCTGGGCAAGTACGTGGGATGCTGTATGGCGGAGAACTGCAAGTCCTTTTTCATCTTTTGCTGTCAGGATGTTTAATTCGCAGTCACTGTCAATAACTGTTCTCAGGTCTACAACTTCTCCGTTTACTTCTCCTGCACAGGCAGCACGTGCAAGTCCCTCGCTGATGTCGTAAGCAATGTCGATTACGGATTTTGCCTCAGCGTATTCTTTTTTTGAGCCGTCTTTTAATGTTACGATCATGATGATTATCTCCTTTACGTTAGTATGGATTTGTTATAGTTGCTGTTCACTGTTGATATCCCGCGGAGCGTGTTGTTGAGAACGGAGTGAACAGTAACAGGTTTTTGTACTGCGAAGGGGTAAAAGAAAGAATAAAAAAATCCCCTACAGTACGGTTAAATACTGTAGGGGACGAGATAACATTACTCGCGGTTCCACCCCGGTTGTTCTGATACATTACTGATGGATAAATCATCTGATCAGAACCGCTTCATTCGATGGTAACGGAATCACCGGACTGTATTAAAGTCACTCAGAGGTGGTCTTCGGCTGGTTCGCGATGAAATGCTTGCACCGATATACATTTCTCTCTGTAACGTTCCTCAGCGTACTCTTCTCTTCAACGTTTTAATCCTTCTTATCTTTTCTGCCGCCTATTATAAACTTGCAAAGTGGGTTTGTCAATCAGTAAAATGCAAAAAGTTGATTTACGAAAATAGAGATTAATGTTATACTGACGAAAGTGAAAAACAATAAAAAACATGAAAGGAATCAGATAAATGAGCAGATGGGAAGAAAATATACGTAAAGTAATACCATATACACCAGGCGAGCAGCCCAATCAGCCGGATATGATCAAGCTGAATACCAACGAGAATCCGTATCCGCCGGCACCTGGAGTGGAGAAGGCGTTGAGGGAGATGGATACAGATACTATGAGACTTTATCCGGATCCTACAGCAGGAGAACTGGTACATGCCATTGCAAAGAATTACGGGCTGAAGGATGAACAGGTTTTTGTGGGAGTAGGTTCTGATGATGTGCTTGCCATGAGTTTCCTTACATTCTTTAATTCACAGAAGCCGGTTCTTTTTCCGGATATCACATATTCTTTTTATGATGTATGGGCAGACCTGTTTCGCATTCCATATGAGAGACCGGCACTGGATGAGAACTTTCATATAAGGAAGGAAGATTATTTCAGAGAAAACGGAGGAATTGTATTCCCGAATCCGAATGCGCCGACAGGTGTGGAGATGCCGCTGGAGGAAGTGGAGGATATTATCCGCCATAATCCTGATGTGATTGTGATCGTGGACGAGGCTTATGTGGATTTTGGTGGTCAGTCGGCGCTTCCATTGATTGAAAAATATGACAACCTTCTGGTCGTACAGACATTTTCCAAGTCGCGTTCTATGGCTGGGATGAGAATTGGTTTTGCGTGTGGAAATGAGAAACTGATCAGATTCCTGAATGATGTGAAGTATTCTTTTAATTCTTATACTATGGACCGTACAGCGATTGCTGCAGGTGTGGCGGCAGTTGAAGATAAAGCATATTTTGATGAGACATGTAATAAAATCATAGAGACAAGAGAATGGACAAAGAAAGAATTGAAGGCACTGGGATTCTCTTTTCAGGATTCTATGTCTAACTTTATTTTTGCTACGCATAAAACCTGTCCTGCGAAAGAACTTTTTGAGGCATTGAGAGGGCAGCATATTTATGTTCGTTACTTCCAGAAGGACAGAATTGACAATTTCCTTCGTATCACAGTTGGAACAAAGGAAGAAATGCAGAAATTTATTGATTTTTTGAAGGATTATCTGAAGTAAAAGTTAGGAGGTTTTATGGAAGCACTGGTACATTGGTTCTCGCAGAATCTGTCACAATATATTTCACCGGAAGGGGCAGTTTTTATTATTTCAATGATTCCGCTTTTGGAACTCAGGGGAGGATTGCTTGCAGCATCCTTACTTAAGATATCGGCTGCAAAGGCAATTCCACTGTGTATTGTTGGAAATATTATTCCTATTCCGTTTATTCTGTTGTTTATCAGACAGATTTTCAAGGTTTTAAAAAAGACGAAACTTTTTCGGGGGCTTGTTATAAAACTGGAAGACAGGGCAATGAGAAAGAGTGATCAGGTAAAGAAATATGAGTTCTGGGGGCTGATGTTGTTTGTGGGAATCCCGCTTCCGGGAACAGGGGCATGGACAGGTTCTCTGATCGCTTCTCTTCTGGAGATTGATATTAAGAAGTCTTCCCTGGCAATTTTTTGTGGGATTATCATGGCGACTGTGATTATGTATATTGTTTCTTATGGATTGGTGGGAAATCTGGTACATTAACCGGATCAGATAAGTTCCCTGCGGAGTAGTTATCCGCTTGACTATATTTGAACAGAAAACAGAAAAATAAGAGCAGTTCAGAGATGAAATATATTCAAAATTTTGGATAAACTCATTTCTGAACTGTTTTTGTATACCGGAAAATCAGCGGAGCAATTCTCATTATGTTATAGCTTCCGTTTTAACATATCTGCATTGGACGCAAATTTTAATGCGGTTTCTTTTGTGATTTTGTTCTGTTTATAAAGTTCCAGAAGGCTCTGATCCATGGAACGCATATGTTCATGCGCAGAAGAAGCGATAACTCCATCAATCTGATGAACTTTATTGTCCCGGATCATGTTTCGTATTGCCGGATTCAAACGCATAACTTCAAAGGCAGGGATAGTGTGCCCGTTTATATCAGGGATAAGCTGTTGGGAAATTACTGCCTGCAATACCATGGATAACTGAATGGAAATCTGCCGTTGCTGAGCCGGTTCAAATACATCTACAATGCGCCCGATAGTATTGGCGGCACCTGTGGTATGAAGACTGGACAGGATCAGATGGCCGGTTTCAGCGGCAGTCATGGCGGTTTGGATCGTTTCATAATCTCGCATTTCGCCAAGAAGGATCACATCCGGACTCTGTCTCAGAGTGGCTCGGAGGGACACCAGATAGCTTTCCGTATCTGTGCATATTTCACGCTGACTGACAATACATTTGTCATGTCTGTGCAGATATTCCAAAGGGTCTTCCAGGGTGATGATGTGACCTTCCCGGGAATGATTGATACGGTCAACAATACATGCCATTGTTGTGGATTTACCACTTCCTGCAGGTCCTGTAACAAGTACCATTCCTTTGGTAAAATCAGAAACAGACATAACATCTTCCGGAATATTGAGAATTTCGGGATCGGGAAGTTCAAAAGCAATTACCCTGATAACTGCAGCAAGAGAACCTCTTTGGCGGTAGGTATTAACACGAAAACGGGAAAGTCCGGGGATGGAAAAAGAAAAGTCATCATCTCCGATTTCCAGAAAACGGTCAAAGTTACGGTTGTTGGACATCTGATAAATCTGCCGTAGCAGGATTTCTGTATCAGCAGGCATTAACCGTTCGCCATATATTGACAGTTTGCCGTTGATTTTAAAGGAAAGCGGACGACCGGCAATGATAAAAATATCGGATGCGTGATGTTCGGTTGCGAAGGATAAATATTCAGGTGTTATCTGTTCTGTCATTTTGAATCTCCTTTGTAAACAGGTTGTCTTGTGTCCGGATTCCAGGCAGCGGTGCTGATGGTTTTCCATGTGAGAATTTCCGGTATCAGGTCGGAAGAATATGGAATGTTTATTTCTACATATATTGCCTGTTCCTCAGCAAAATCTACAGTGAAGGATAAAATCTGTGTTTTGGGATCCCATCTGGCATCCGGATATTGTTGTGTGACAGACGACATCAGGGTATTATAAGTCTGTTGTTTTTGACAGTCCGTAAATGCCTGTTGAGCGTAGGCTGTCAGTTCCTGATATTTTGAGGAAGCAGCAGAGCAGGCGGTATAATAGGCGGTGGTCTGTTCAAGCGCAATCCGGCTGGTCTGCAGATCCTGTTCGGAAGTATTAAGAGTCAGCAACGCAAGGATGACCAGACAGAGTACGGAGAAAATCGTACACATGGATGGGATTCCCACAGAGAGGAACGAGGTTCTGTTTTTATTCATGGCTGACCGTCCTTTCTGATGTAAAAGGGAAGGTGACAGAAAGCTGATATAAATTGTCGTGCTGCGAGTTGTAAAAATTTATATCTGCAGTTTTTTCTGTCTCAGAAGCAGCCGGCTGTATGGTCATGGTATATTCAGCCGAATTTTCTGTACAGGGATTCCAGCTGTCATCATAGTAATATTGCAGCAGAGCGCCGGAAGTTTTTGAGGGCTGTCCGAATATACTGATAAATGATGAAAGCTGACCGTTCCACCCTTCCAGAGTTTCGCCGGCAGAAGTGACCAGCTCCTGGATGTGATTAAGTTCTCTGGCTTCTTCTCGCTGCGTTTTTGCTGCTGCAAAGATTCTGACGCAGACAGTGCAGGTAAGTGCAAGGATGAGAATGGAAAGAATCATTTCTATTAAAAACAGGCTGGATTTTGAATGTGTGATTAATTTTTTCATGCTTGAAATCTCCTGTATGATGCCAGTATGTCAGAAACTGTTGTTGCCAAAACCAGAGTGCAGCAGCAGGCTGCTGGTATTACCGTCTGGATCTTTAAGGGTAATACGGTAGAATCCGTCTGTCTCCTGCTGAATCTGAAAATCACTGAGACTGGCAATATTTGTACCCATCTGTGCGGATGGTGTATTTCTGGCAGCAGTAAAAAGCTCTTTCAGGTGCTGCTCCTTCAGATAAATATAAGTAATATACTGTTGATCGTTTACTGTATCAGTCATACAGAGTGCCGGAGAACCATCTACAGTGTCTGTGAAAATGCTCTGCGAACTGTCATGCTGGTGAAATTTGACAGATATGTAGGAGGAAGCGGTATACAGGTTGTTGTTCTGCTGAGTTCCTTTTGTCGCTGTCCGGTAGGCCTGAGCTGAAAAAAGAAGCATCACGAGCAGAAAGATCAGGAAAAGTCCAAGCAGTACAACTGTGAAAAGTCTGCAAACGGAATGACTGTGGCTGCTGGAGCGATTCAAATTCATAGACTGCCTCCTTTTCCGGAAGAGAGAACCAGTACGCTGATGGAAGGAAGAAGATTGGAGCCGGACGGAACATATTCAACTACAAATTTATCTGTATCATAAGAAATATTGTAATCGTGCAGTAGCTCTTCCAGGCTCAGGGGATAATGACCTGTAAGTGCATAAGCTTGTATTGCGCTTTGCTCCAAAGCCTGTTGCAGAGAACTTTGTTCCCGGGAAATGGTTTCCCTGCCTGCACAGGAAATTCCCAGATAAAAGATCAGACAGAGAACAGCCGGTATAATAACAGGCAGAATGTTTCGCAATGTTCTTCTGAGACGTGTATGTCCTGTTTCAAATATATCCATATCCATTACCTCACATAACAATTTCTGAAAGAATTCCAAGCAAAGGCATCATAACAGAGAGAAGAACCAGTCCGACCAGGAGAGAAAAGATGATAACGATGGAAGGTTCTGCGATAGAAAGAATGTTTCCTGTTATTGTGAGCGCCATCTCACGATACCGGATGGCAAGTTTGCTCATGACTTCATCTGCTGTACCTGTACGTAATCCGACTGTGATCAGACGTGCATTCAGTCCTTCAAAGAGGCCTGACTCTGAAAGCGCATCTTCAAAAATGACACCATCTTCCAGAAGCTTCTGTGCTTTTTCGGCTTTTTCTCTGATATTCGGATGTGAAAGAAGCTTCTGTGCCATTTCCAGTGTGACAACATGATCCAGACCACTGTGGATTCCCATGGCAATTGCCTGAGTCAGACGTGCATAGTCAGCGGAAATGGGAATGTCCTTTATGCAGGGTAATCTGCCTGAGAGCCGGCGCAGATAAAAGCGTCCTTTTTCTGTAAAGAAAAGGGCAGAAAATCCGGCGGTGATTATAAGAATTAAAATAAGTAAAACAGCAGAATAACGGCTGATAACATTTCCGGCGTTTAAGAGTCCGTTGGAAAAGTGATTCATTTCCAGACCCATCTGCCGGAAAACCTGTTGAAAGACAGGAAGGACTTTTACCAGAAGAATGATGATGACTGTCCCCATCATAGCAAGCATAATCAGCGGATATGTGATCGCACTGCGAATATTTTCAGATATTTCTATTTCCTGATCATAATGTTCGGACAAACTTTTTAAAACTTCATCCAGACATCCGGTTTCCTCTCCGATATCTATATAGGAAATCATAGATTCCGGAAAGTATCCGGAATTTTTTAATGTCTGTGAAAAGGAGCCGTTCTGCTCAAAATCTGTCAGTAAAAGCTGAAAGAAATCTTTTCCGCGTTGTGTGCGGCTGTCATCCAGCATTAGTTCAAGCCCCTCGGCACAGGAAATGCCGGAGTGAAGAAGAATAGAAAACTGTTCACAGAAGTGAAAAAGTTCTTCATTGGTCAGTTTGTTTTTTTGACGCATAAATTGCCTCCTGAAGGTTTGGGTCAGGTCAGGACCAGATATTCAGCTCCTGATCTGATATCCGTGAGTTGCTATGGTTAACGTGTGAACTGTACGCTGTAATTGTCATCGTCCCCTATGTATTGCTGAATGTTTTCTTTATCCTTGCTGTTGGAATCGAAAGTGGGATCCATACGTGACCAGGATTCGCCACTGAATTCTACAGCTTTGTCAACCCAGCCTTTTGAACGGATATAAACGCTGATCCAGGCGTGTTTTACTGTGCCTGAATATCCGATCTGCAGCTTACAGGGAATATCCCTCGCACGAAGCATGGCAGTGGTGAGAGCTGCATAGTCAAAACAGATTCCTTTCCCTGATTTCAGTGTCGAATCCACGTCCGGAATATAACCGGAGTCTACAGTATCTGCCAGATCATAATCATAAGTAAGATTCTGGACTACATAATTGTAAACAGCCTGAAGGGCATCCACATCGGAGGCATCTTCAGAGATGATAGAAAGTGCCAGTTTGCTGGAAGCGGAGTCGGGTGTAAAGTTGACATACTGGTTTGGATAAAGAAAAGGCAGGAATTCATTTTCTAAGCTGACTTCCAGAGTATCTGCAAATAATGCTGCATATCGGGAGCCGTCAATCTGTTGATAACAGCATATCTGATAAGTGCCGCTTCCACTGGAAAAAGGAATGACTGCGCTTTTCCCGGGACTGACAAAATATGAATAGACCGCTTCATTTTCGCTGGTGAGCTGGACATTCATCTTCTGACTGTCAGAATCAGAAATTGCGGTGAGGTATCCTTGATCTGCATTGGAAATATCCAATGTCAACGGGGATGCTCCTAATGTTTTCTTTCCAGGTGCTTCCGGTACAAGAACCTGAAGCGGGGAATAAACAGGCGGTTCTTCTTTTTGGCCGGAAGAAGTGCTGCAACCGGTCAGAAGAAATAGAATCAGTATGAATGCAATAAAGGGGCGGATATGAAAAATCCGCATGTGTATTTTCCTCACTGTTTATTTTAATTTGATATCTTTGGACTATTCAGCAGATTTACTGTGTAAATCGTGATTACGTCATGTTTGATCCGGATATCACATAAATATCGTTACTGGTTACTGCTCACAGTATATCAGATTTTACGTGAAAATTGTACAAAATTTAATATTTATGTTAAAATTCGGGTTAGGAATATTGACAAAATGAAGAAAAAAAGTATATACTTACAATAAAGGCAAACCTGTTGAAAGGCAGGGACGCAAAGCCAGGGGTCTAAGGTCGTAAGAAGACTATGATAGCCGGTTGCCGCATTTAATTCCGATTTTGTGATGCGATTTCAGAAAATAAGAAGAAGGCTGTCAGCTGTCAGTCGATTTTGTGGTAACCGTTTATATTTTAAATATAGGCGGTTTTTATAATTTTCGGAAGTGCATCCATATAGAGGTATTGTCAGAAAGGATGTGTAAAGATTATGAAGAAGAGAATAGTCGAATTATTAAAGAAGAAAAAAATAGCAGCAGGTCTTACTGCGGTAGTGCTTGCTGTTGCAGTAGGCGGTGTAGCTGTTGTACAGCAAAATCAGATTCCGGAACTGCCGTCCTATACGGATCCTGTGATGGAGACCACTATTGATGAAGAGGAGACACCTCTTGCAGCACAGCCAAAGGTAAATACTCAGACGAGTAATAGTACTTCTACCAAAAAGGTTAAAATGAAAAAAGCTGCAACAAAAACTTATACAAAAACTCTTCCTGCTACATCAGTGACTTCCAAGAAAACATCTCAAAGTTCAAATGCAACTGTGGTAACTCAGACAACTGTTATAAAAAGGATTACAGAAAAATATACGAAGAAATCAAAAGTGAAAGTGGTTACAACAGCATCTACTACAACCGTAACGACTACTACAACAGCAAAAACAGATACATCGGCAGGTACAAACATGACTGTTGCATCCGGTAATTCCGATAATTCTGTAAAGGGAAGTATTGATGTCGGACAGTATGCATCAAGGGCAGACAGCCGCGTACTTAATGCATACAGAACCCTGGGCTTCACAGCAGAGGTGAATCCATCTGTTTCCTATTCCGGGTATTATGATACCCGCAACAGAAAGATCACACTCAGGAAGATGGATGATACAATTTATCATGAATTAGGACATTTTGTAGCGTTTATTTCCGGTAATACAGATCAGACAGCCGAATTCAAAGCAATTTTTGCTCAGGAGAAGACACTGTATACAGCATTTAATAAAGCCTATGTTACACAGAACAGTGCAGAGTATTTTGCGGAGTCTTTTAAAGAATACACACTGAATCCGACAGTATTGAAATCTTCAAGACCGAAAACCTATGAAGCGGTTAAGAATGCTGTTGATAAGTTTACAGATGACCGTATTGCAAGAATACAGAAAACCTACAGTGTGATCTGGAAGTAACTGATGGAATTTTTTGATAAATTTTATAACAGTATTACCGGAAATCCGGAGACATATTTTATGTCTCCGGATTTCTGCTTTTATGTCGATAATATCAGTTTTATGACGTATAAAACAGCTTGCCAATAATAAAGATTTGGAATAATATGGTATTGTCAATTATGAAGAAGATGTGCTAAGATAAATATAAAGATACCGGTGTGCAGACAGGATTACTACAGGAATTAACTTGTCGACACAGGAGCAGGAGTATAATTTTCCTGCGATATGCATTGCTGCAGATCTGATATTCGTGTCACTTCAGACAGATTATCCCACTAACTGTTACAGGAAAAGTTAATAAAGAATAAATTACTCAGATACATAGGAAATCAGAAAAACAAAAATAAAAATAATTATCAATATTAACAATCAAAACAAAAAGCAGAGGATTATTTTATGAGAGAAAAGTATGAATCATTATCACTGGCAACTTTAAAGGATTTGGCAAAAGCCAGAGGATTAAAAGGGGTTTCAGCATTGAGAAAACCGGAATTGATCGAGAGAATGCTTCACGAAGATGAACTGGAAGGTGAGACAAAAAAACAGGAAACAGTCCGGGAGAAATCGCAGCAGAGTGAAGTGGAAGGTAACGGAGAGAGAATCCCCCAGTATAACAAAACACCGGAACGTACACAGTATCATGCCCCGGCAGAGGCAGTACAGCTTGACAGTGGAGAGAGAGCAGACGGAATCCTTGAGGTACTTCCGGATGGATATGGGTTTATCCGATGTGAGAATTATCTTCCGGGGGAAAATGATATTTATGTATCACCTTCTCAGATACGCAGATTTAACCTGAAAACAGGTGATATTATTAAGGGGAATATCCGTATCAAAACACAGGGAGAGAAATTCAGTGCCCTGCTATATGTGACCTCTATCAACGGATTCCATCCCAGTGAAGGGCAGAGACGATATAATTTTGAAGATATGACACCGATTTTTCCAAATGAGAGACTGATAATGGAAAGACCGGGTGGCACAGTTGCCATGAGGATTGTAGATCTGATCAGCCCTATCGGCAAAGGACAGAGAGGAATGATCGTATCTCCTCCGAAAGCAGGTAAGACAACTTTGCTGAAAGATGTGGCAAAGTCTATTCTGAGAAACAATCCGGACATGCATCTGATCATTCTTCTGATCGATGAGCGTCCTGAGGAGGTTACAGATATCAGGGAGGCCATCTGTGGCGATAATGTGGAAGTCATTTATTCTACATTTGATGAGCTTCCGGAACATCATAAACGTGTGTCTGAAATGGTAATAGAACGTGCACGTCGTCTGGTGGAACATAAAAAAGACGTTACAATTCTTCTTGATTCTATTACAAGACTGGCAAGGGCATACAACCTGATCATACCGCCCAGCGGACGAACTCTTTCCGGTGGTCTGGACCCGGCGGCTCTTCATATGCCGAAACGTTTCTTTGGTGCGGCCAGAAATATGAGAGAGGGCGGAAGCCTTACTATTCTTGCTACAGCGCTTGTGGATACGGGAAGTAAAATGGATGATGTAATTTATGAAGAATTTAAGGGAACCGGTAATATGGAACTGGTGCTTGACCGAAAACTGCAGGAAAAGCGGGTATTCCCTGCAATTGATATCCAGAAATCCGGTACAAGAAGAGAGGATCTGCTGCTGAGTAAAGAAGAACAGGAAGCGGTTTACATTATGCGAAAAGCCCTCAATGGAATGAAGTCAGAAGATGCGGTAGAACAGATCCTGAATATGTTTACCCGTACGAAAAATAATGCTGAATTTGTGCAGACTGTAAAAAAACAGAAGTTTATCTGAAACGTTGTAAAAAAACAGTTACTGTTCGCTCCGTTCTCAGTAACAAAAATATTAAATAAATTTTAAAATAAATTTTAAAATAACTTGCATTCCATGGGACGATATGTTATACTCATAAAGCTGTTTAATAGTAAATTCGTCAAATGAATACGAATAGAAAATAGAATCTTTACAGAGAGGTGAAAATCATGAGAGAAGGAATCCATCCTAATTATTATCAGGCAACTGTAACCTGCAACTGTGGTAACACATTCGTAACAGGATCTACAAAACAGGACATCCACGTAGAAATCTGCTCTAAATGTCATCCATTCTATACAGGTCAGCAGAAAGCAGCTCAGGCTCGTGGACGTATCGATAAGTTTAATAAGAAATACGGCCTGAACAAATAATCAGAATATAGTAAGAATTGAGAAGGTTGAGGTTGGGAAATCTCAGCCTTTCTTGTTTCTTTAGGAGAAAATAATGAAATCATCGAACATCGGCGGTCAGGCTGTAATGGAAGGCATTATGATGCGCCATAAGGATAAATATTCCATTGCTGTCCGCAGACCGGACAATGAGATTGAATTAAAAGTAGAAGATTACAAATGTGTATTCGGAAATGCAAAATTTCTCAAATATCCACTGATCCGAGGTGTGGTAAGCTTCGTGGATTCTCTGGTGGTCGGCACAAAATGTCTGATGTATTCAGCAGAGATCGCAGGGGATGAGGAGGACGAAGAGGATAAGCAGAAGAATGCTGCTCTTTCAGAAGAGGAGCTTGCTGCAAAAAAGGCAAAAGAAGATAAGCAGTTCAAATGGCTGTTATATGTGACAGTTGCTGTCTCAATCGTGGTATCAGTTGCCGCTTTTATGTTGCTGCCATACGCCCTTGCAAGTCTTTGCAGAAGGGTTGGCGCTTCGGAATTTGCAGTTACAATAGTTGAGGCATTTGTAAAGCTTGCATTGTTTATGGGATATATGCTT